>CAZBSW010000175.1:0-5040 GCA_964494835.1 uncultured Thermotogae bacterium | reverse complement strand
TTCCAACTGTGCTTGCCCGTCTGCGTCGTATTCGATCATGATATCCGAGCTGGTCGGGAAGAGTTGCAACGCCTCATCGACCGTCATCCCGAACGTCGCCAGACCGGTGAACAGCAACAACAATAGTGGTAACAGCAGGATTCTCTTCATGGATCATCCCCCTCACACATGAATTCCACCCTCAACTTTACTTTATCATCACGACAGCTCCAAGTACGGTTGCGTCACTCCCAGAGTGTGGTATATTTCCAACAAGTAATAATCAACTAATAAGGAGGACGATATGGCCAATCCAACAGTGGATAAGGATCTCTGTGTCGGGTGCGCCTTGTGCACTCAGCTCTGCTCCGAAGTGTTTGACATGGATCCTGAAGGAACCGCGGTTGTCAAGACCGGTGCCGATATGGACGCAGATTGCATCCAGGAAGCGGTCGATCAGTGCCCGGTCGGCGCAATCAGCGCCTAGCATTTCATCCATCGTTCTGGTCAAACGATGGTCGAGCAGAAATGAACAGCCTAAATGTAGCGTCGCAGCCTGCCTGTGACGCTACTTTCTTTTACCCAGCTATTGGGTCTCAGCAATCACCCAAACCGCAAGTGGTGGGCTGCGGCTAATGCCTATTGTCAGAACGACCGCAGCATGCTAGCATAATGAGACAATGACAATGGATAATACTCGAATCGGCCTGGCCCTTGGCAGCGGCGGAGCGCGTGGATCAGCGCATGTAGGAGTCCTTAATGTCCTGGAAGAGAATGGGATAAAACCCGATGTGATCGTAGGTACAAGTATGGGAGCGCAAGTCGGTGGGGCATACGCCGCCGGAGTGGGGGTCGACGAACTTGCCGCAACATGGCGGTCGATGAATTTCGCCAGGGTGGCAAAGAGCCTCCTTCCCACAATTCCTTGGTCAGGATGGAGCTCCGGACGCGAAGTGATGCGCATGATTCACCGGTTGGCCGGCGAACGTACGATCGATGAGCTCCCGATCGAGTTCGCCGCGGTGGCGACCGATCTGGAGGTTGGCACGCCGTATGCCATCACAACTGGCTCCCTCGCCACGGCGATTCGGGCGAGTCTCTCCGTACCGGGCTTGCTAACACCGGTGTGGATTGATGGCCATCTGCTGATAGATGGTGGTGTCTCCGACCCACTCCCTGTGGATATCGCCCGCCATCTCGGTGCGACCAAGGTGATCGCCGTTGATGTTCTCGTTACACCCGATGAGGTCTCCTTGAGTGGTATCCCTGTACAAGACTACCGGGAACGTATATTGGGGATTGTGAAACAGATGGAAGTGGCACACGAAGCCGGGGGGGATAGACGCCGGTTCTACCCAAATGTCTTCTCGGTGCTGTTTCAGATGTCGACCATATTCCAAAAGCGGTTATGCGATCTGTCGCTTAGAACTGCTTCGCCCGATGTTCTCATCCGACCGGACTTTTCTCCTGATCCTCCGTGCTACAGCAACGTGAAAAACGGGATCGAAGCGGGAGAAGAGGCAGCGCGTCGTGCCCTTCCTGAGATTTTCGCCCTTGTCGGACGATGACGGGTAGGGCACTCGCCCGTCGCTCATGAACCGTAAGATCATCCTTCCGGGTGTTCTCACAATCGGGATCATCGTCATCTCATTCGGATCGATCCTGATACGGATGATGGACACAGCGTCTGTGCTGGCAATCGCTGCCTGGCGGCTGGGTGTGGCCTCGCTCGTCATCGCTCCGATTGCGGCAGGCAAGGGAACGGTCGCCGGGATCGGCAGACGGAACCTGTTCATGTCAGCCATAAGCGGTGTGTTTCTCTCGCTGCATTTCGCCTTCTGGATCGCATCGCTCGACTACACTTCCATCGCCAGCTCCGTGATCTTTGTTAGCACTAGCCCGATATTCGTCGGACTAGGATCACGGTTCCTCCTCAAGGAACCGCCTTCCCGTCTTCTTGTGATGGCGATCGTGCTCGCCATCGGCGGAGGATGTGTGATCGGATGGGGGGACATGCACATAGGAGGATCGGCCCTTCATGGAGATCTGCTTGCCGTGGCAGGCGCGATCATGGCCTCGGGATACTTCCTCGTCGGTCGTAGGATACGAAAGGAGCTACACATCTCCGGGTACGCGCTCACTACCTATGGAACGGCCGCACTGATCCTGACCATTGTCTGCTTGGTGACTAAGAGGCCTCTTGTAGGCTTCCCCCCGAGCGACTATCTCTGGCTTATCCTACTCGGACTGGGGCCGCAACTAGTAGGACACACCACACTCAATTGGGCGCTTAAGTACTTGCAGGCCCCGAGTGTATCGATTGTAACCCTCGGCGAGCCGATCGGAGCGACGCTGCTCGCCTACATCTTTTTCGGCGAATCGCTGACACCGGTAAAAGGGATCGGGGGAGCGATTATTCTTCTCGGGATCTACTTGAGTCTGTGCACCGGTGGAGAGACGCCTGTTTGATACCGATCGGTTGCGCCCCCCGTCGACGATTCTGCATACTGATAAACAGGACAAGGAGGGCATAACCGATGGATGAACAGAGGACGGGTGCGCGGCGTGGAAATCATAAGATCGATTGGGCGATGGCTCACATGGATTTGCTTCGCCTCTTGCGGGAAGAGTTTCGTGACAAGATGCCATTCAGAGGGCACCGCATCGGGATGAGTATCCATCTCGAAGCAAAGACCGCGTGCTTGGCGCTCGTGCTACGCGATGGCGGCGCCGATGTAACGGTCACCGGCAGTAATCCTCTCTCCACACAGAACGATGTCGCCGCCGCCCTGGCAACACGCGGGGTTACTGTTCACGCGCACCATGGGGTGAGCGAAAGCGAATATACAGAAGACCTCAAGCGCGTACTCGCGTCACAGCCGGACCTTATACTCGACGATGGCGGTGACCTCACACACTTGCTTCATACGGAGATGCCGCTCGAGATAATCGGTGGGTGTGAAGAAACAACAACCGGCGTGCACCGACTGCACATCCTCGACCAACAGGGCCGACTGCGCTTTCCTATGTTCGCCGTGAATGACGCCAAGATGAAATACTTGTTTGATAATCGTTACGGCACCGGGCAATCAGTGTGGGATGGGATCATCCGCTCGACGAATCTTCTCGTTGCAGGGAAAACGGTCCTCGTCGCGGGCTACGGCTGGTGCGGTCGTGGTGTCGCCATGCGCGCAACCGGTCTGGGCGCACGCGTCATCGTATGTGAGATAGATCAAGTACGAGCGGTAGAGGCAGTCATGGAGGGGTTCATGGTCGGCCCGATGGAAGAGATGATCAGCAGAGCGGACTTTCTCGTTACTACAACCGGGTGCCGTGATGTGGTGACGCGTGCAGCCCTGTTGAACGCAAAAGACGGTCTACTGATGGCGAACGCCGGGCACTTTGACGTAGAGATCAACAAACAAGCGCTTTCTGCCCTCGCGGTCGAGAAAGAAGATGTACGCGATGGTATAAGACGTTTCATGTTTGCCGACGGCAAGACGGTCTATTTGTTGGGCGAGGGTCGACTGGTGAACCTCGTTCTCGGTGATGGCCACCCAGTGGAGATCATGGACATCTCGTTTGCGTTGCAAGCACTGACCTTGAAGCACATCGTGGAGAACGCCCCGTTTGCGATCACTGTGCATCCCGTACCGACCGCGATCGATCGGCGGGTCGCCGAAATGAAACTTGCGACAATGGAAATCGGCATCGACTCGCTTACCACCGCCCAGAAATCTTATCTCGGACTGTGACCTCCCTTCCGTCGCCACATGAGCGCGGGTACAATAGACAAGAGGTGAGGTGTGTGAAGAATCGCTCGATTATGAAAAAGGCGCTGTTATTACTGATACCGACTATCATATTCGTCGTGGCGATGGGCGTCGGCGGGACTCAGCAGACCTCGCCCGACCTGTTCTCCCCGTTATCGCAGGTCTACCAGACAATCAAGAGCTACTATTACCAACCGGATCAGCTGAACGATCAACAGGCGCTGTACGGGGCGCTGAAAGGGCTCGTTGAACAGCTCGACGATCCGTACAGCGAGTTCTTCGATCCTCTAGACCTGAAGAATTTCGAAAGCAGTCTTCAGGGAGAGTTCAGCGGCGTGGGAATCGAGATCACAATCAAGGACAACATACTCACCGTGATCGCTCCCCTTGCCGGTACACCGGCAGAGGAAGCGGGGGTAAGGGCCGGCGATCAGATCTTGGAGGTCGACGGTGACTCGACTGAGGGGATTACCTTGTCTGAGGCGGCGGTGAAGATCCGGGGTGAGGTGGGGACGACCGTAACGCTGACCGTGCGTCACAAGGACGGGACCGAAGAAGAAATCCCGATCGTGCGCGGGACAATTACAGTAGAGGCCGTGACGAGCAAGCTTGTCGACAATGGGCGCATCGCCTACATTCAGCTGTCACGTTTCGACGACAGTGTTACACTCGAACTGGACAAGGCGTTGAACGGATTCAATCTGAACGCGATCGACGGATTCATTCTTGACATGCGCAACAACCCGGGAGGACTGCTGAGCGCCGCTATCTCGGTTTCCAGTCGATTCGTGGATAATGGGGTTATCGTCTCTACCAGTAGCCGTATCTCGGGCGACCAGCAGTACTTCTCGAGCGGCAACAACTTGCCCAATCTCCCGCTTGCAATACTGATAAACGGCGGGACGGCGAGTGCGTCCGAGATCACGGCGGCCGCGATCCGCGACCATGAAATGGGCATCCTCATCGGCGAGAAGTCGTTCGGCAAGGGTGTGATTCAACAACTGTTCAACTACGCAGACGGTTCCGCACTCAAGCTGACCATTGGAGAATACAGAACTCCTAGTGGGAGAGCAGTGCAGGGGGTCGGTCTCACACCCGACATAGCGGTTGCGGAGGACGAAGATCCGGTCGCCGTAGCTATCACGTGGATCGAGAATCACGTCGATACGCTGATGCCGACTGCACTGGGAGCAAAGGAAGGGCAGTGAAGGTAGCCGTAATCGGCAGCGGCGGCTGGGGGACGGCATTTTCGCGGTTGCTTGCGCTAAGCGGGCACGATGTGATCTTG
>CAZBSW010000174.1:0-5073 GCA_964494835.1 uncultured Thermotogae bacterium | reverse complement strand
TTCATACCCAGGTATTGCAGACGATGAATAGGAGCATCGGCCAAGCTTCGGGCAGTAGCCGTTCACCGAACGTGGCTAGCAGCTTGAAGCTGAGTTGGGGAAAAGGGATGATGAGGGATGGCAAAACTGAGCAGAAGAACGAAGGAGAAGCTGCAGGGGCTTCTTGGCGAACGCGTCACATTTGACAGAGTTGAGCGGAAGCTCCACTCAGCTGACGTTGGAACTCTTCCAAAGCTCATCAGGCGGTTTGTCCCCACTGGAGTCGCAGGAGCAGTAGTCCGTCCTCAAAGTGAGGATGAGGTTGTCGCTGTTGTACGACTCGCTCAGCGTGAAGGACTGGAACTCGTCCCACGGGCATGGGGGACATCGGGCTACGGCGGAGCGCTGCCGGACACCGGCGCGGTAGTCGTGGACATGTCGGCTATGCAGTTGCTCCTTGAAGTCGATGAATCCAGGAAGACAGCACGGGTTCAGCCTGCTGCCATTTGGGAAGTCCTCCAAAAAAACGTCAACAAGTACAATCTCGACTTGAGAACCTATCCGTCATCAGCCCCTTCATCCAGTGTTGGAGGGTGGCTTGCACAAGGGGGATCCGGGTTCGGCGCATATGAATTCGGCTCGTTCGAGGAAAGCGTCGTATCAGCCCGAGTCGTGCTGCCAAGCGGCTCGGTACATGTGTTCGAAGGAACAGAGCTCCTCGATTACGTGGCCGGTGCCGAGGGGATTACAGGTATTATCACGGAAATCACCTTCATGCTGCGCGATCTGGAGCCAGAGATTCATCGCGCACTGTCTTTCCCAGACACGGACTCTCTGGGTCGAATGCTGGCATCTTTGTCGCGGGCGTCCTTGCCGATCTGGTCGCTCACGTTTCTCAATCCTGAATCGATCCGGCTTAAGAAGAAGCTGCCGCACCGACATGGCCACCCATATGAGGAAGCTCATCCTCAGCATGAGCCGTCGATGCCCGTTTCTTTCGTCGCCCTGATCGCATACCCGGAATCACGGAGGGCACAGGTCGATGAAAGACTCAGCGTGCTCACACTCCAGGCTGGAGGAACAGATCTCGGATACGAACTTGCAGAACACGAGTGGGAGCAACGGTTTGCTCCAATGCGGTTGAAAAGGATCGGTCCTTCCATCATCCCTACCGAGGTAGTTGTGCCGCTCGAAGAGCTTGCGGCGGTGCTCGAAGAGATTGCCCAGAAGATCGACCAACCGTTCGTTTTGGAGGGGATGGTGGTCAAGGAAGACCAGGTTGTCTTGTTGGGCTTCATTCCGCATGACCAACGAACCCTTGCATTCAATCTAGCGTTTGCCTTGTCCCTTTCAGTCGTTGCGATCGCGAAACGGCATGGTGGCTCTGGCTACTCCACGGGCCTGTACTTTCGTAGAGAGGCCGCCTCCGTACTTGGTGCTGATCGCGTGACCAGATTACAGGAGTTCAAACGCAGGACGGATCCAAACCAGCTGATGAATCCAAATAAAGTTGTCGGTGCCGGTTTCATCAATGTTATCATGGGAACGGCAGAAGTACTGGAACCTTTGATTCGCCCTGTGGCAAACGCAGCCAAGGTGCCAACCGGCGACATGGTCCGCGCGAAGGACATTCGGGGTATTCCGGCCTCTGTCGCTTTCTTCGCGTACGCATGTTCACAGTGCGGCTACTGCGTGCCGACCTGCGAGGAGTACTCCGGACGCGGCTGGCTTGCGCACTCGCCGCGTGGCAAGTATTTGTACTTGCGCGAAGTCATTGAGGGTCGGGAGAAGATTGATCAAGACATGGTTGATCACTTCCTCGTCTGCACAACCTGTGAGCGATGCAATGACCGTTGCCAGCTCCAACTGCCTGTGGAGCATTCCTGGATGGCTATGCGTGGGCGCCTCATCAGTGATGAGAAGCGGATGACTTTCCCGCCGTTTGAGATGATGGCCGCCTCTCTCCGGGGGGAGCGGGACATCTGGGCAGGCAAGGCCAAGCATCGCGCAGATTGGGTGCCTGCTGATGTCATGCCAAAACTGGCAGAAGCGGGCCCGATGCTGTACTTTGCCGGCTGTACAGCGAGTTTTGTGAATACGGACGTGGCTGAGGCATCAGTGCGTATTCTCACTGACGCTGGGTATGACATCGCCTACATGGGCACGGATGAGGCATGTTGTGGTATCCCGATGAAAGTGGCGGGCAAGTGGGACCTCTTCGAGGAGATCTACGAGCATAACACCACCGAGGCAAACAAGCGCGGAGCCAAGACCATCATCACATCGTGTCCGGCATGTTCGCTCGTTTGGAAGGAGCTTTACGCGGATGTTGCCCGTAAGAGGGGCGACGACTACCCCTTCGAGGTGAAGCATTACTCTGAGCTAGTCGCGGAGGCTCTAGCAGACGGTCGTCTCCGACCTAGCAGCGACCATTCAACGCGAGTCGCATTCCACGACTCGTGCCACTTGGGTCGAGCTCAGGGCATCTACGATCCGCCAAGGGAGATGCTCGACGCGATGCCTGGAGTCACGCGAGTTGAGATGGAACACAATCGAGAGGAAGGATTGTGTTGCGGCTCAGTGCTCACACTTGTCGGAGAGAAGCCGGTTGCACCAATCCTTGGTGGGAATCGCCTGCAGGAAGCACTTGATGTTGGGGCAGACAAGGTGGTTGCATTGTGTCCCTGCTGCCAGGTGCAGCTGCGTGATTCTGCAGTCAAGAATGGGATGGACATTCACGTTACTGACCTTGCAAGATTCTTCGCTGAATCGCTCGGCTACAATATCGAGGATAAGACTGGTAACTCGATGTACATGTGGGGCTATTTCGACAAGTTCATCGACCTCATGGAGCCAGAAGTGATGGCAACGGTCATGGCGGAGATCTTCCCCAAGATGATGGACGCGATGCCTGTCGGAATGGGGCCGATGATGAAGGGGATGAAGCACATCCCTGGAGGACTTGCGTTGATGGGCAAGATGATGCCGCTAATCTTCCCTTTGCTGGCACCAAGCATCCTGCGCAAGTGTATGCCCGACTTGATCACGGTAATCAGAAACCGTGTCGGCCCGATGCCTCCGGACATGGAAGATCTGATTCCAGATCTCCTTCCCAAGACAATGGAGTCGCTGCTGCCGAATTACCTTCCCCGGCTCATTCCCTGCCTCACGCCGTTGTTTCTCAACTACATCCGCACCGGGCAGTAGACAATCAATCCGATCTGCTCGGTATTGGAAAGACTGAGCCGGCCAAGGGTTGGAAGAGCGGTCGTCCTTTGAGACACAGCGCTAATCGACGTACTCGACTCCGCGGAGGTCGACGAAGCTCGCTCTAGCATGAAGATTCGGTAAGAGCCAAGAAGAGTCATCGTAACCTCTAATTGGCTTTGCGGGTGCGCACAGATCTCCAAGGGTTATTTCGATCACCAGGAGACGTCTAACGGACACGTTCTACATTCAGTCCCCCAGGCGCCAGAGAAACCGGGGCAATTCCTTTCGCACTCGTTGTTAGCTTGGCAAGGCATTGCAGGCTATTGACAAGCAGGGGCCATACCGATAGGATGAAACAGTTTTCAAGGCACAGCAAAGGTGTCCCTATGGCCCGGAAGCCGGGGACGCAATGGGGGAAGACCGGTGCCGCTCGAGTCGGTCGTGTTTGACCAGCATGCGAGAGAAGTCCGGCGCTATCCCGTAACTGTGATCTCGCCAGTTGTCCAAAGCGAGAAAGCCAGATTACCCGCCTTTGCTTGGCCCTAACGGACCTCGAGGAAGGGAGTAGGGGCGTAGCAATAAGGCTAGAGTACGTCCCCTGCTTGTGTAAGGCGGGGGATGCTGCTTAACTGTCTCCTATTCCACATGAGGAAATGCATTTCATGGAGAAGGAGGTATGGCGTTAAGCGGCAAGCAGGCAGTGATGGCTCAGCAGCCAACCGCATTCCGATGAACCACGTGGAGACGGAATGCACGCAAGGCAGAGTGGGCCTCATCCAAGTCTACACGGGATCGGGCAAGGGCAAGACAACAGCAGCACTAGGCCTTGCTCTGCGCGCAAGCGGCTACGGATTGCACAGCTACATCGGCCAGTTTCTCAAAGGGACAAGTTACGGTGAATTGAAGGGCGTCCAGCGATTGGCTCCCTACGTGACGATCGAGCAGTACGGCCTCGCGGAGCGGATCCGCATTGGCGAAGTTGACGAAAAACATCGAGTGGCCGCGCGCGAGGGACTTGCAAAAGCACAGCAGGCCCTCGCAAACCCTTGCTACGACATCGTGATTCTGGATGAAATCAACATCGCCTTGAGCTACGGGTTCTTGTCGGAAACGGAAGTGTTAGAGCTGATGGACAGAAAACCTCCGCAGATGGAGTTGGTTTTGACAGGGCGAGGAGCTCCCGTATCTATCATCGATCGAGCTGATTTGGTCAGTGAAATCCAGGAGATTCGGCACCCTTTTTCACGTGGGATCCAAGCTCGTCTTGGCATCGAGTTCTAGAGGCCACGGGTGTCGAGTGAACGGCAGGTGATGATTGTCAGCGTACCAAGGAGGTTGAGGTGAGGAAAGCTAAACTCGGATTCATCCTGTTTGTCGTCGGTGTTCTACTTGTTGCAGGAGTGGCGGCCTACGCGGTGCCATTTCCCGTGACGGTCACGGATGAAGTCGGACGCCTTGTCACTGTGGCCGAAGAGCCCCAACGCATCATTTCGCTTGCGCCGAGCAATACGGAGATCCTCTACGCAATCGGATTGGGTGATCGAGTGGTCGGTGTGACGACGTACTGCAACTTCCCTCCCTCCGCAGCGGACAAACCGAAAGTCGGCGGGTTCGCCGATGCCGACATCGAGCAGATTGTCGCTCTGTCTCCTGACCTGGTCTTGGCAAGCACCATCCACATGAGTGAGGTTGTTCCCAGGCTTGAGGAGTTGGGCATCACCGTGTTCGTGGTCAACCCTCCCACTGTTTTGGGTGTCCTGGACGATATCCTGACGATCGGGATCATTACAGGACAAACAAGGGCTGCGGCGACTCTGGTCGCGGACATGCAGGAACGCATCGACGTTGTTCTTGCAACCGTCGAAGGAGCCACCCGTCCCAAGG
>CAZBSW010000173.1:0-5106 GCA_964494835.1 uncultured Thermotogae bacterium | reverse complement strand
TGTGGCTGCAGATGAGCGAGCATTCAGGATTGGGCGGTGCGTTTGGATCCGGTATGTCGAGCACCGTGTTCGGCAGAGATGAGACGAAGGATCCGAAGCGAACAGCCACGACGATACTCGCGGGGGTGTTCATGATTCTCGGATTTATCCTGTCGGTTATGTAGACCGTCATCAAGGAGGGAAGATTGCGGTGCCACTAATCGAGGTAAGAGGTCTTAAGACTTATTTCTACACCGAAGATGGTGTGGTGCGAGCTGTGGATGGTGTTGATTTCACCATCGAACCAGAGAAGACACTCGGTATTGTTGGTGAGAGCGGGTGCGGGAAGTCCGTCACCGCTCTGTCCGTAATGGGTCTTATCCAGACCCCTCCCGGAAAGATTGCGGAAGGTGAGATAATCTACCACCGGAACGGTACCGCTACCGACCTGACAAAACTGAATCCCAAGGGCCACGATTACCGCTCGATCCGCGGTAATGAGATCGCCATGATCTTTCAGGAGCCGATGACCTCTCTGAATCCGGTCTACACGATAGGGAACCAGATCATCGAGGCGATCGTTCTACATCAACACCTGCACAAGAAGGGAGCGAGGAAGAAGGCGATCGACATGCTACACGCGGTGGGGATCCCCCTGCCGGAGGTACGGGTCGACGAGTATCCGCATCAGCTCTCCGGCGGGATGCGACAGCGTGCAATGATCGCCATGGCCCTTTCTTGTAATCCTTCCCTCCTGATTGCAGATGAGCCGACGACCGCGCTCGACGTGACGATTCAGGCACAGGTCCTCGACCTGATGAATGACCTGCGCCGGGACTTCAAAGCCGCGATTCAGTTCATCACACACGATCTGGGCGTAATCGCTGATATGGCCGATGATGTGGTTGTCATGTACTTGGGGAAGATCGTGGAGTCTGCGGCGGTTCGCGAGGTGTTCCACAACCCCAAACATCCGTACACACAGGGGTTAATGAACTCCATCCCATCGCTCACGACCACGAAGAAAGAACGTCTCATACCGATCAAGGGCGTTGTCCCTGACCCATTTGATGTGCCTGACGGTTGTGGATTCGAGCCTAGGTGTCCGCACGCAATGGACATCTGTAAGAGAGAGATCCCGACGCTGAAACAAGTGGCCCCCGAGCATCTGGCCTCCTGTTGGCTGTACGAGTGACAAAGAGGTGATACAGTTTGTCTTCTGACAACATACTGCTGAACGTTAAAGGCCTGAAGAAGTACTTCCCTGTGCGAAAGGGGCTCTTACGACGTGTGGTGGCGCACGTGAAGGCGGTCGACGGAGTCGACATGTTCATTAAGGAGGGAGAGACGCTAGGGCTGGTCGGCGAAAGCGGTTGCGGGAAGACGACGACCGGCCGGGCGATCCTGCGGCTGATTGAACCGTCAGAAGGCGAAATCCTCTTTAGGAGTAAGAAGCTCGCCAGAAGTGGCGAAGGGTACAGGGAGGTCGATGTAGTAACTGCCCATCGGAAGTTGCTCAAGGCGCTACGCCGCGATATGCAGATCATCTTTCAGGATCCATACTCGTCGCTTAACCCACGCATGACGGTCGGGTCGATTGTGGGTGAGCCTCTACTTGTACACAGGATTGCAAAGGGAGTCGAACGTGAAGAGCGAGTCCGGGAGCTGTTGGGGGCGGTCGGATTGAAACCAGATCACATGAAACGCTACCCACACGAGTTCTCCGGTGGACAACGTCAGCGAATCGGTGTGGCGCGCGCTCTCGCGCTCGACCCCCAGTTGATCGTGGCCGATGAGCCGGTCTCCGCACTCGATGTTTCGATTCAGGCGCAGGTGTTGAATCTACTTGAGGGTCTACAGGAGGAATTCGGACTGACCTATCTGTTCGTTGCGCACGACCTGTCAGTCGTCAAGCATATCAGTGACCGCGTGGCCGTTATGTATTTGGGTAAGATTGTCGAGCTGGCCGAGACCGAGCGGCTGTTCGGCGAACCGAAGCATCCGTACACAGAGGCACTGATGTCAGCGGTGCCGGTAGCTGATCCTGACTACAATGTGGAACGCATATTGCTTGAGGGAGACGTTCCCAGCCCGGTCAATCCCCCGTCCGGCTGCTATTTCCACCCTCGATGCAGGTACGCGCAGGATATTTGCAAGACCGATGATCCGCTCTACCGCGACCTGGGGGATGAGCACTTTGTCAAATGCCACCTTGCGGAGACGTTGAAGCTACGCCCCGTAGTGCGTGAATGATCCTCCTCCTTGGCACGAGGAACAAGGGCAAGATAAGAGAGTTGAAGGGGCTCCTGGCCGATCTTCCATCGGTTGAGCTTCTTTCTGTTGCCGACTGTCCGTTCGATGAGATCGAGGAGAACGGCGTGACTTTCCGCGAGAATGCGCTCCTCAAAGCGCGTTCGATCTCGGCACAGACAGGCCATTCGGTCCTTGCCGATGATGCTGGGTTGGAGGTCGTTGCACTCGGTGGCGAACCCGGGGTACGATCGGCCCGATTCTCAGGTACGCCGGTCGATTATGCTCGCAACAACGCCCTTCTTCTCACGAGACTTACCGGCGTTTCCGACCGCCGGGCCCGGTTTGTGACGGTAATGGCACTTCACCTGAGCGATGGGCGTGAGTTCGTGCGACAAGGGATTTTGAGCGGCCGTATCGCTGAGTCCCCGGCCGGCGAGGGAGGATTCGGCTATGACCCGCTGTTCATTCCCAACGGGTCTACACGTACTCTGGCTGAGATGACGATGCAGGAGAAGAACGGCATCAGCCACCGATATCAAGCGGTTGCAGCGATCAAAGCCGTCCTGGGGACGGTCGCCGATTTGAAAGCGTAATTACTTATCGTCGGAAATAACCTTCGCCAGTTCGAGCACGACGCGGCGCTGTGAGGCGGACAGATGCTTGGGAACGACCACATTCACCTCGATGAAGTGATCGCCGCGCCCTGAGCCGTGTAGATCAGGCATTCCTTCCCCGCGTAAACGTATAACCTCGCCAGGTTGGGTTCCAGCGGGAATGGACACGGTCTCCTTTCCCCACAACGTGTCCGCGTCCACCTTGGCCCCGAGCGTCGCCTGATGGTACTGCAGATCTATCTTGGAGTGAATATCGCGGCCGTTGCGATGGAAACGGGGGTCGGGGATTATCTCGATCACGATGTATAGATCACCGGCGGGACCTCCATTCGGACCGACGTTTCCTTGCCCCTTCAGACGCAGACGAGAACCGTTGTCAACACCGGCAGGGACGGTGATCGAGATCTTGCTCTTCTCCTTGACTCTTCCGTGTCCGTGACAATGATGGCACGGATGTTCGATCACCTCTCCCGCTCCATGGCACTCGGGGCACAAGCTGACGTTAACGAAACTCCCAAGCAGACTTTGTTGTCGGTATTCGATCTGCCCTCTGCCGTTACATGTGGAACACTTGCGCTTGGAGGTTCCCGGCTCCATCCCCGTTCCATGGCAAGTCTCACAAGCGATGAGTCGTGGAGCGGTGATCTTCATTTTCGTGCCGGTAGCTGCGTCTTCGAGCGCAATACGCAGCTTGTATTCTATGTCCTCTCCCTGCGAGGAGCGTGCTCGACGCCCCGCCGATTGCCCCCCTCCCTGGCGGAAGAAGAGATCGAAGATGTCCTCCATCCCACCGAAGCCGAACTCGGAGAACGCCTGTCGTGCCCGACGGAAGTCCGTCTGCCCGAAGTCAAACCCCTGTGCCGGACCGGCGTGGCCATAGCGATCGTATTGCGCCCGCTTGTCTGGGTCGGAGAGGACCTCATACGCTTCGGACATCTCCTTGAACTGCTCCTCCGCACGCTTGCGTGCCTCCGGGTTCTTGTCCGGATGGAGTTCCTTCGCCTTACGGCGGTAGGCGCGCTTGATCTCCTCGGGAGTCGCTTCCCGGGTGACCCCGAGTACCTCGTAGTAATCGCGTTTGGCCACGCTATCCCCTTATTGATTCCTACTTGTCTTCGTACTCCGCATCTATGTATCCGCCGTCGTCGGTATCCTCTCCCTCCGCACCGGGGTCAGAGGTATCGCTCTTGGTATTCCCGGCGGCTTGCGAGTACGCTTGTTCCGCGAGCTGTTGGGCGCTCTTGGAAAGGGCGTCCATCGCTTTGCGAACCTCATCGATGTCTGCATCCTGAGAGAGTTTCTCACGCAGCTTACGTAGATCTGCCTCGATATCGCCGCGCTTGTCCTGCGGAACCTTGTCTCCCAGGTCTGCGAGGGTCTTCTCCACTGAATAGGCGAGCTGATCGGCCTGGTTTCTCACCTCGATCTCTTCCGCCTTCTTCTTGTCTTCCTCAACGTGTTCCTCCGCCTCCCGGCGCATCCTGTCGATCTCGCCTTCGTCCAAGCGCGAAGATTCCGTGATCGTGATCGACGCGCTCTTTTCGGTCGCCTTGTCCTTTGCGGTCACGTTGAGAATGCCATTTGCGTCGATGTTGAACGTGACGTCGATCTGCGGCACCCCGCGCGGTGCGGGGGGAAGGCCTGTCAATTGGAACTTGCCGAGCGACTTGTTGTCCGCCGCCATCTTCCGCTCGCCTTGAACAACGTGGATCTCCACGCTCTGCTGGTTGTTCTCCGCGGTGGTGAACGTCTTTGTCTTTTCGGTAGGGATGGTTGTGTTCCGTTCGATCAAGGGGGTGGCGATCCCGCCTAAGGTCTCGATCGACAGGGTGAGCGGCGTTACGTCTAGGAGGACGATCTCATCCACTTCGCCGGCGAGTACGCCGCCTTGAATTGCAGCACCGGCGGCGACGACCTCATCCGGATTGATCTCACGATTGATCTTGCCCGGGATGCGCTCTGAGATGAGTTCTTGCACCTTGGGAATACGGGTTGAACCGCCGACCAGGACTACTTGATGTATGGTGTCTTTTGTTTTCTTCGCCTCGCGCAGCGTGGCATCAACGATGTCGATGCTCTGCTGCAGAAGATCGCCGATCATCTGCTCGAACTTCGCGCGCGTGAGCTTCTTTTCCAGATGCTTCGGTCCGCTGGCGTCGGCCGTGATGTACGGCAGGTTGATCGTCGTCTCCTTGCGACTGGAAAGTTCCATCTTCGCCGCTTCCGCCGCGTCCTTCAGCCGCTGCATTGCGCTCGGATC
>CAZBSW010000172.1:0-5112 GCA_964494835.1 uncultured Thermotogae bacterium | reverse complement strand
CTTCTCCTCATCATCAGTCTGTAGTGGAATGAAGACCTCGTCTTCCACTATCCGTTCGATCTCGGGGATCGCCTCCCGCACTATCTCATCAAACGAGGTATCTATCTGTAGATGGCGGGAGGGGAGCTCGACGATCACGCCACCGCTGATCGGTGAAGTACGGATCTCCACCTTCTTCAGGTTCAGTTTGGAGGCAAGGGCCGTCGGGAGTTCCTTCTCATAGCACTTCGCATCCTTTTCGGACAAATAGACCACAATATGGTCGACCTTCTCGCCCGCGAGCGTTCCTTCCAATAGTTCGATGAGAAACGCGAGGTAGCGATCGCCGTTCTCGGCGCAGACCCGTTCAAGACGGCCGCGAACCTCGGACAGTATTCGGTCGAGGATGTTCGCCCTCTCCGCCAAGAGTTCGCCTTTGAAGCGCAGCTGCGCCTGCGAGATGATTTGTCGGCGGATCCGCTCCACCTCGGCCATCCCCGCGTGCACCAGCTCCTGTTCGTGCTCCTTTGCCCTTTCTTCTGCTTGTTTCAGTATCTGATCGGCCTTCTTGTTCGCCTGGGCAATGGCCTTTTCAGCCCGTTGCTTGGCCTGGTCGAGCACGTACTGCGTGAGGACGTTCATCTCCCCTGCTGTTTTCGTATCCATCATAGCCGAATCCCGATCGCCCCCGCGATGTAATCCTTGAGGCTTTCTTTCTCGAGCGCGCCTCGTGGGCCGGGGATCTCCACGACCAGTGGGAAATCCTTTCGTCCCTGGAGTTCGCCGACGATATCCGGCTCCTGGGCGCCGATTCGATCCTCTATCAGGATCAGCGCCATGTGCGGATCGGTGAAGCAGCGATCCAACATACGTGCCAGGTCGTCCTTGCCGGCAGGGGTGTCTCCCTTAATGCCAAGTAGCGAGAACCCCAATACCGTCTCCCGTGTACCGATGACGCAAATCCGATCCCGCAACATCGCTACGCCTAAAGCCTCCCCAAAATCATTATCGAGATAACGATTCCGTAGATTGCGATTCCTTCTGCCAGACCAACGTAAACGAGACTCAACCCGAACATCCCAGGCTTCTCGGTAACCGCTCCGATTGCCGCTGCACCAACGCCGGATAAGGCCACACCCGCTCCGAGAGAGCTACCGGCAGTGGCCATCGCTGCTCCGAGCAGGCCGATGCCGACGCCGGTGCTGGTGGTAGTAGAGGTCTCGGCCGGTGACTCCTGCGCAACCGCCGGGGGCGCACTCTGAGCGGACACCCATGGCTGATAGGTCACAAGCGTGAATGCAAACAGGATTAGGCCCCCGACAAACAGCACAGCGTTGAATCCCAACAGTCCGTAAACGATCTTACGCACGATGTGCCTCCTTCTTGGAAAAAACGAATTGAAACGGCTGGAACATGGTCCCCTCCGCCTCAAAGAACTTAGAGAAGAACTCATAGAACTCCAAACGAAGCGCCTGAATGCCGACGATCCCCCCTTCAAGAACAAGGATCATAAGGTTGCCGCCGGCAACGGTGAGTACATACAATGCTCCGCCGCCGGGGAGCGCGCGCAGCATCGCGCCCAGCTGAAAGATGGCGAGGGAAAGGGCAACATGATTGAGCGCGAATGCCGCCACACGCACAAACGAGATTGAGTTGCTCAGATACACGATCATTGTCTCGAACAGGTCGACCGCGGTGACAAGCACAGTAACGAGCAGGGTCTCTCCTTCGTTACTGGCGTGCTTTTTCCCGTGTTTTGCCCGCTTCGCCAGCGGCCGCTCCAGCGGCATCAGGATCAGCGGGAGGAACATGAGCACGAAAACGAGCCAGATACTGAATGTGAAGCCTTTCGTATAGAGGTAAACCATGAATAGGGCGCCGAGGTAGAACCAGAGGCCAAGCGCGCCGAACCGTTCGAATATGACCTCGATATAGCGCCGTTGCATCAGTTTGACCACGATGTTGACGAAGATGCCAACGAGGATTATGCCGATCCCGATGAAGATCGCATACATGAGCAACTGATTGATGCGTGTCATCGGGCGGAACCACAGAGCCGGAATGATGTTGTCGTACCCGAAGAAGCTTCCGTAGAGGACGCCGAAGAACATCGCCGACGCGCCCACCGAAGCGAGGATCGTGCCATTGCGGCGAAAACTCTCGCGAAGGCGTGGCCAGAACCGAAGCGCAAGCCCGGCGAAGAACAGGATCGCTCCGTGTCCGAGGTCGCCGAACATCATGCCGAACATGAAGATGAAGGTGAGAGAGAAGATGACCGTCGGATCGAACCCCCCGTAGCGGGGGATGCCATAGAGCTTTACCAGCCCTTCAAACGCACGGAAGAAAGACGGGTTTCTCAGCTTGCTCGGCACCGTGAAACCGTCTTCGTCCTGGCTGTCCTTGTACGGCACTTCTTCACTCTCTAGGACCCAGGTTGGCTCCCCTTCAACGAGGGAGGTCAGTTGTTTGACCTGCCGCTCGGGGATCCATCCGGAGGCGACGGCTACGGCATGTGTCTGTCCCGTCCCCTCGCGGGCACCGAGAAGCGATGCATTAATCTTGAGGAAATCTCCGAGTTCGGCGCGCTTCTCTTCCTTCCATGCCTCGATCTCCTTCCCCCTGTGGGCCAGCTCCTCGAGCCGTCGATTGAGATCCAGACGTTGCGCTTCCATCCCTTTTAAGGCCTCGTGCGGCGAGCCACGCAGGTCTTCCGGCAGATCCAAGTGCTGGAACAGGGCCGAGTCGAGTACCTTCTCCGTCTTGGCACGGTCCTTGTTGAGACAGATGACCAGGAGCTGCACCCAGTTGTGCTCGGTTCGATAGGGAAGAAGCGCGTGCGGTACACCTTGCAGGCTGCGATCCAGGGGATCGAGCTTCTCTTTGGAGAGTGTCCCCGCCATGACTGAGAAACGCTCTAGGTGGAGCAAGGCGCCGATGTCCACCTGTAATGGGGCGAGCATCTCCAGATGCGCCCGGTGCGTTGCCAGCTTGTTCAGCTTTCTCTCTGTGTTTCGCTGATTCTCTCGCAGCGAGCGCATCTCGCTGCGTACCTCGGCAAAGTTAGGGGCAAGTTCATCCAGCCGTGCCTTTAAATCCAACAGTTCCAGCGGTTCTGTACTTGGGTCGTCTATGGGTTTGGCCAGATCAACGTCAAGGAACCCCGATATCTCGCGCAACTTCCCACTCAGTTCGCCCAGGTCGAGAAAGGAGAGATAGGATTGTAGCTTCTCCACTCGCCGCAGCTCTCCCGGCTGCAAACTGCCGAATCGCCCCAGTTTGTCCCAGAATCGCGTCATGTCCTCGCTAGGGAAGAAGAGGCTTACCTTGCGCATTTTCTCCGTGACAAACATCGATCCTCCCTATTTCGTGGTGCGGATGCGTTCGACGAGTTCGATCGCCCGCGATAGCTCAAGTTCTTTGCGATAGACGTATCCAACCACGATGCCCATTCCCAGCGGAGCCGATATCAACGCTTGCTCCACTGCCTGTATGAGTTGGCGGTCAAACAATGCTCCCAGTACCTGAAGGTCGAGGTCGTCCAACTTCTCCAGCTCTTGTGCCAGCTCTGGATCTAAGAATTGGGCGATTCCGTGCCAGCCTTCTGCATCCTCGATCAAACGGCGCATCTCGTCGTGCGGAACAAGCGGCCGGTAGTCGGGAAGGAAGTTGACCAATTCCGGGAATGTGTAGCCGTAGCCTTTCATGCGATACGCCCACAGTAACAGCTCCTTCAACACGCGATTCTTGAGGACGCGCCTTACATCTGTCTTACCCTGTTGGCAATGATGGATCAGGCGATGCAGGTACATGGCATCGAGCTCCGCCTCGTACGGAAAGGCCGTGCCTTTGCCGCCCACTTGCCTGTGCACCGCGTCCAGGTGGGTGCGGTAATCGTCCCATGGCAACTCTTTGATCAGCGCCTCGATTCCCGGGACTTCCAGCCAGTGCGCAAACTCCACGTGATCCCAAGGGAGTTCGAATAGATGTTTCTTGGCGTCTTCGGCAGGCAACCGGTGCAGCTGGACTCTGAGTATCGTCTTCAGATTCTCGACGCGGTAGTACGAGAGGACGTCCAACAAGAGTATGCGATCCTGCCCGTTCAGGGCATAGACCAGGCTCGACACATCGGCGATGAACCCATGCCGGAGTTGATCCGAGACCCGCTCCATCACCTCTTGCCCGGATAGGAAAGATCCGTAGCTCGATTCCTGGAGCTGCCTGATTGCAGAGTCGACGTCGGCGTCGACGAGTGCTTCTATATCCGAGTCTTTGAGCATTCGAGAAAGCTTCGCGTGGATTTTCGCCAAGAAATAGGCCGACATGTTCAGTCCTTAGATAGATCCGGGATTGTCTCGGAGTTGATGCTGATTCTGTCGACCAGCTTCGCGTGTATCTTCTGATAACGCTCTTTCAGCGCCTTGATGCGCGCGGCATGCTCCACCTCGAGTTTGGCGACTTCCTTCTCCGCTTCCGCTTGCGTCTCGGCGCGCAATTCGGCCAGCCGAGCGTCCGCCTTCTCTTCCGCGCGGCTCAGTAGCTCTGCTGCCTTCTTATGAGCGGAAGCGATGATGTGTTCGGCCTCGCTTTGCGAATCATCCTCGATCTTCTTCGCTTCTTTCTCTGCGGTTAGGATCTTCTTCAAGTATTCTTCCATCCTACTACCCTCCGCACTCACTGGTACATTCAGCAAAAAAAAACGTTACCCCTCTCATCACAGCCGCTCAAGGGGTAGGCCACCCGCTATTGTACCCCTCTTTTCTCGGATGTCAACACTCAGTTATTCGTTACAGAATGCGAATACCTCGATCAAACAATATCGCAGCGAGATTGTGCCTCCTTTCGGGAAGGGATAGAATCCTAAGCTTATGATGGTGGAAAAGGTAAAGGGACAGATCCAACGGCTAATCTTGCAGAACCTCAAGCTAAACTTGCTGGCGATCCTTGTCGGCGTTATCGGCGGGTTCGGTGCGCTTATCTTCCGTTGGTTCATCCATTTCATCAACGATCTCTCGTTTTTTCATACCTTGTCGATTCATTTCGTATCCCCATTGGATAACAACATCGGCTGGCTTGTTCTGCTCGTTCCCGTGGGCGGCGGGCTCCTTGTCGGCCTGATCACGCATTACTTCGCGC
>CAZBSW010000171.1:0-5129 GCA_964494835.1 uncultured Thermotogae bacterium | reverse complement strand
GGTGATCGCTCGACGTTGTCATTCTTCCATGGTCTGGTTTCGCATCCGCTGGTATTGTCGCTCGATTGCCGCAGCCTGCACGGCTGACTAGACTCTTTGCCATGAACGTAAAACGCAGCAAGGAGTTAACCATTGACTGTCATCCGCTGACGGCATCGCGGTTTCATGACCTCGAGCGGCTGTTCGGTCCGCACGGAGCACAGGGCGGCTGTTGGTGTATGTGGTGGCGGCAGACCGCCCGCGAGTTCGAGGCAAACAAAGGGGAGAGCAATCGGGCCGCACTCAAGGCGATTGTCGAGGCGGGAGAGGAGCCGGGTCTCATCGGCTACCTGAACGGTGAGCCGATCGGCTGGTGTGCTCTCGCACCGCGACAGGCGTATTCCCGCCTTGCACGCTCACGTACTCTGAAACCGGTGGATGATCAGCCTGTATGGTCGATTACTTGCTTCTATGTAGCACGCGTACACCGCCGGCAAGGCGTAAGTGTCGCTCTCCTACAGGCGGCGATCGATTTTGTGGGATCGAGCGGAGGGCGGATACTCGAGGGTTACCCAATCATTCCGAACAGGGAACGATATCCAGACGCATTTGCCTATCCCGGTCTTGTCTCGACGTTCGAAGCCGCCGGGTTCCATGAAGCAGCGCGCCCTTCGTCCACACGGGCGATCATGCGTTTCGACATCGATCCGTCGGTGCTCAACCGGCCGGAAGGTTGAGGCACGCGACGATCTCACCGTCGTCCACCTCACCGGTACGCTTGAATCCCAGGCTCGTGTACAGCGCGTCAGCTATCCGATTGTCGGGATGAAACGATGTCCGGATATCACGGATACCGGGCTTGCGCTTCAGCCGACCAATCACTTCGGTCATCGCCGCCCGGCCGTAGCCACGGCCCTGAAAGCGGGCGTCCACCATTAGACGGGTGATATGGCCACGTGATTCCTGGGGCGCAAAGTCGTACATGATAAACCCCACCATCTCGTTGTTTGCGTATATCGCAAACGGATTGGAAACTCCGTCTGCCTTGGCCTCCGCGAGGGAATAGACGTTCGACGCGACAAACCTTTGTTGGTCGTCCGCAACGCGAAGCCCAATACAGGTGCGGAAGTTGTCCATCGTGATCTCCCTTAGCAAGTCGGGCATGTCCCACCTCCGCAGTCGGTTATCGTCGGAAACTGGAAGCAAGTCAACTCCGACCGATGAATTGCTTGACGGAGTTCGGAAGAGTGGATACGTTTTGCGATAAGGAGGAAAGAAGCATATGTTGCAGGATCATAACCAAATGATTGCCACGGAGCTTGCCATCGCCCCCCGTCAAGTCGCCGCCGTGGCGGCATTGCTTGGGGATGGGGCAACGGTCCCATTTATCTCTCGCTATCGCAAGGAACGCACCGGTTCGCTCGACGAGGTAGCGATCACGGCGATCCGCGATCGGTTAAAGCAGCTCGCGGCGCTTGACGAAAGACGGGAGGCGATCCTCGCTTCTCTTTCCGAGCGTGAGCTTCTGACCAAGGAGTTACAGGTTGCGATCGAGGAAGCTGAAACGCTTGCCACGCTTGAGGATCTCTACCTCCCCTACCGGCCGAAGCGCCGGACCCGGGCGATGATCGCCCGCGAGCGTGGGCTTGAACCGCTTGCTCAGTGTTTGCTCGCGCAGGACCCGTCGCTCGACCCGAACACCGAGGCGGCTGACTACGTCAATCCACAGAATAATGTCCCTGATATCGAGGCGGCGCTTTCCGGCGCGCGCGACATACTTGCCGAGACGGCAAACGAGACCGCAGAGGCCCGCGCCGAAGTGCGGCGACTATTCGAAACTCAGGGAGTCCTCACCAGTAAGGTAGTTGAGGAAAGCCGTAGCGAGGGGGAAGCCTATCGCGACTATTTCGACTGGCACGAGCCGCTCGCCAAGGTGCCCGGCCACCGGATTCATGCGATGCTCCGGGCTGAGCGGGAAGGCATTGTCCGCTTGTCGGCGCGGCCGGATGAAGAGCAGGCAATTGCATTACTCGAACAGCGGTTCGTTCATGGAAAAGGTGCGTCAAGCGACCAGGTTTCGCTTGCCATCGCCGACGGTTATCGCCGTCTCATGTCGCCGTCTCTCGAAAACGAGGTCCGCGCCCGGCTTAAGGAGCGTGCCGATGAAGAAGCGGTGCGCGTCTTTGTGGCGAACCTGGAACAGGTTCTGATGGCTCCGCCTCTCGGACGCAAGCGCGTTCTTGCGATCGACCCCGGATTCCGTACCGGCTGCAAGATCGTTTGTCTCGACGCCCAGGGACGTCTCCTATTCCATACCGTAATAAACATCGTCGGCTCGCCGCATGAACGGGCCCGCGCTGGCCAAACAATCGCCGACCTCGTCCGCGACTATGAGATCGAGGCGATCGCCATCGGCAACGGAACAGCCAGCCGTGAGACCGAGGCGCTCGTGAGGTCAATTGAATTGTCGTGTGCCGTGCCCATCGTACTCGTAAACGAAAGCGGGGCGTCGATCTACT
Source organism: uncultured Thermotogae bacterium (assembly GCA_964494835.1). Lineage (GTDB taxonomy): Bacteria > Bipolaricaulota > Bipolaricaulia > UBA7950 > UBA9294 > M55B144. The sequence continues at coordinate 2,631 of CAZBSW010000171.1, read as the reverse complement.
CGGCATCTGAGGTGGCCCGACGCGAACTCCCCGATCAGGACGTAACCGTGCGTGGCGCCGTATCAATCGGTCGGCGGCTGATGGATCCGCTTGCCGAGCTCGTAAAGATAGACCCAAAGTCGATCGGTATCGGCCAGTACCAGCATGATGTTGATCCCGGCATGCTGCGCAGCGCGCTCGACGATGTCGTCGAACGCTGTGTTAATGCAGTCGGCGTTGAAGTTAACACCGCAAGCCCATCGCTCCTCGCGCACGTCTCCGGCCTCGGAACACGGCTCGCAGAGAACATCGTTGCCCATCGGGATGCAAATGGCCCATTCCTCTCTCGTAATGAGCTGAAGAAGGTACCCCGCCTCGGGCCGAAGGCGTTCGAGCAGGCGGCCGGGTTCCTGCGGATCCGCGATGGGAAAGACCCACTCGACGCAAGCGCTGTTCACCCTGAGAGCTACTCGATTGTCCGCCGTATGGCCGCTGACCTCGGGTGCGCCGTGGCCGATCTCATGCGTGACGAACAGCTACGGAGCCGGATCGATCCGAAGCGGTACATCACCGACGAGATTGGACTTCCTACTCTTGTCGACATACTTGCCGAGCTTGCCAAACTGGGGCGGGATCCGCGCGAGCGATTCGAGGCGTTCTCATTCTCCGACAAGGTACACGAGATCGGCGACCTTGAGCCGGGGATGAAGCTTCCGGGGATTGTGGCGAACGTCGTCGACTTTGGAGCGTTTGTCGACATCGGTGTACACCGGGACGGGCTCGTCCATGTGAGCCAGCTTGCCGATCGCTACGTTGAGCACCCCTCGAACGTCGTCCGTGTCGGCCAAACTGTGACCGTGACCGTTCTAGATGTGGATGAGAAGCGAGGCCGGATCGCCTTGTCTATGAAACGTCAACCCGAAATTACCCGGGGCGAATCGCTCACCTAGAGCGTCTTTGGATCGATACGGCAACGCCTTGTTCCCTTCCAGGGTTGTGTCGGTTGATCTGCAAGTGATAGCATTCCTGCAGGCTAGTGAGGTGAAGAGATGAGACGTTTCTTTGCCGGGGGTTTCCTCCTCATTGCTCTGACCGTTATCGGCTACGGGTGCTGGTGCTACCGTTTGAGCACGGTCCGTACTCCGTTGGCCGGGTCAATGGCGATACGGCGACCCCGACTCCTGGTGAAGTCCTCGGCGCGTTCAGCATGCCGATCGCTGTGAAACCCGTGAGGGCGACGCCCACGGTAGCGTGGGTGCCGCATGGCACGGGATGGCTCACATCGACTGTGATCGGCATCCGGGCGATCGCCTGCGGGACGAATCCCCAGGAGGAGGTCGCAAGAAAGGTGCTGCAAGCTCAGGAACGGAATGCGGGATGACAATTAAGGTTCGTAATCTCTCGAAAGCGTTCGCAGAGGTCCGCGCAGTCGACGATCTATCGTTTGATGTACGCCGCGGCGAGCTGTTTGGCCTGCTCGGTCCCAATGGGGCGGGGAAGACGACGACGATTAACCTGCTCACCGGCCTCGCCCGGCCCAACAGGGGGACGATCACGATTGAGGGGATCAACTGTGCGCACAACTTCAAGCCAACCCAGCGGCTGATCGGCGTTGTCCCCGACGAGAGTAACCTATATCCAGAGCTCTCCGGTTTCGAGAATTTGCGGTTCTGTGCGTCCCTCTACGGCCTGCGTAAGGCGAAGCGCACCGCGCGGGCGCAGGAGCTCATCGAGACCTTCGGCCTCTCCGACGCGGCACACCGCAAGTTCGACGGCTACTCCCGCGGGATGAAGCGCAAGCTGACGATCGCTGCGGGGATCATCCACCAGCCACCGATCCTGTTCCTCGACGAGCCCACTACGGGGATCGACGTCGCGAGTGCCCGCACGATCCGCGCCCTGATCGCCGACCTCAATCGCCGGGGTACGACGATCCTACTGACCACGCACTACATCGAGGAGGCCGAACGGCTGTGCTCCCGCATCGCGTTCATGGTTGCGGGACGGATCGTCCGCGCCGACACCGTCGAGGACCTGATGCAGCCGTTGCACGGGCGACACGTTGCACTCCTTACTCTGTCCGAGCCGGCCACGGCTCTCGGCGAGAATATGCTGCGCGCCTTCCCGGAGCACCGATTTGACACACAAATGCCCGGTCAGATCCGTGTCGAGTCGGACCGTCTGTTCCCGGTGGGGCCAATCGTCCGCTTTCTTGAGGAAGCGGGGATCGAGGTGGTTGAAGCACGGCGGGTCCGTCCGTCCCTTGAGGATGTGTTCGTTGAGATCACGGGGATTGAGGCCGATACAATGCGCCGGGAAAAGGAAAAGGCGAGAGCACGCACATGACGTCATGGATCGCATTCTGGAACATCCTTGCGAAAGACATGCGGGCCTATTACTTGAAGCCGCCGAATATCAGTTGGGGCCTGATCTTCCCACTTGCCTGGACCGGCATGTTCCTCATCCGCACCGGCGGAACGTTGAACGACGTGGCCTCCCTGCTGCCGGGGGTAATGGCAATCTCCATCCTGTTCGGGACGACCTCGATGCTCGCGGTGACGGTGACCTTCGAGAAGAAAGGGCGGTCGTTCGAACGGCTGCTGCTCGCGCCGATCCCGCTCGAACTCCTGATGGCGGCGAAGACCGCCGGAG
>CAZBSW010000170.1:0-5213 GCA_964494835.1 uncultured Thermotogae bacterium | reverse complement strand
CGTGAACGCCGACTCCCTCGTCTTTTAGCAGGACGTTGCCCACTCCGATAATCGCGGTGTGCATCGCGGCTCCTAGCTCACGGCGAGTCGCCTGCGCGTTCTGGCCAGTGAGACGACACGATCAACCGTTGATTCTTCGACAAATGTACCGTAGACGCCGCCGTCCTTTGTGGGGACCGATCGTTCGACAACTAGGAAGTGCGTGTCGGCTTCGTCCTTCGCGACCGCGTCGAGGGCCTCGATCACCGGCCGGCCGGCTCCGGCCATGACCGTCGCTTGAAAGCGGAGGTTGATATGGCGTCCCGGGATGATCTCACTAACGAGCAGATCAGTAATCCTCGGGGCGGCCGAATTGAGTACCGATACGGAACACCCGCTGTACATTGCCGTTTGCAGCCAGACCACAGGAATCTCTCGGGTCTCTGCCATCGTTCCTCCTTCTTCGAGGGCAAGGTTTCCCGTCGGAACTCATGTAAAGAGACTGTAGGACTTCAGCACCGGTAATGGCAAGGTTGCGTCACGCTGCCCGGTCGTCATTTCGGGACGTGGTTTTCGCGCGCCGTCTGCTTGAAGTTTCTCGCCTTAGGCGTTACGAGTGCGCACGTGATGATCCGCACCCCGCTCTGGAAAGGTGACATCGGTGGACATATACTGCTGACATGCGTCGCTACGAACAGCAAGGAAAGATGATCACTCAGATCGGATCCCTTCCGTTCTCCGATGTGCAGCGGGCGGTCGCCTACAGTCTGCAGCATGAGATTCCATTCCTTCCCGAGCTGACTGCCCGCGGCGATGCGATGCTCACCTACATCAAAGACCCAGGAAACCTCAGCTGCTTGACGGAGTTCAAGCGGCACAGATTCGATATAGTCAAGGTTCAGTGTATCGGGCCGGCAACGCTCTTTCAGAGCGGATACGACGAGGATGACGGTATCTCACGGATCTACCATCACATCGAAGCGATTCTCGACGGTCTCCGCGCCGAGGAGATCCTTCTTTTTCTCGACGAGCCGGCGCTCGGTTATGCCGGTTTCGACTACCAACGCCTGTGGGCGCCGCTGTTCGAGAGCTTCCCCGTCGTGCGGGGGATTCATGTCTGTGGCAACATGCAGTGGGACCGGCTGTTCGACGCCGAGATCGACATTATCAGCTTCGACGCCTCGAAGTACGATATTACCAGGTACTACAGCTCGCGGAAGGGAAAGAAGATCGCGTGGGGAATGGAGGAAGCCGAGAATATCGCCGACTACCGGGCGGGGGACCTGATCACGCTTCCATGTGGAATGCCTCATCGTGCGTACAGTGAGGAACAGGCCGATCAACGACGTGATCTTCTCCGCGAGGCTGCGGCAGTTCTTCGCGAGCGTTCGCCGTTACCATAGTCGTTTCCTGTTATCGACTCGACAGCGCCTGTCGCCCTTTCCGGCTCTTGCAATCGTTGTCCTGTGTGAGCCTAATTCTCGATACTCGACGGTTGTGCGTTGACAAAGAGAGCAAACCAGACATATGAGCACATATCGCAGTTCCCGTATTTGTCGCCTATACCCGTAGTGACTACAACGAGGCCTTGTGGTTCAGTGAGGAGCGATTCGATCACAAAAGCGAGGTCAAGTTGTGCCCAAGCACGGCTGGCGCCAGTCTCTACGGCTTCGGGACGACTCGGCCAAGGCGGAGCTCGCACGCCGTGATCCATCGGATCTTGCCCGTGGCGGCGGGCTGATCTTCCGCGAGGATCGGCTCGAACTTCCATTCTTGGGCACGACCCATGACATTCGTGCCCCGGAGTTAGAGGCAGCTTTTGCTGAGCGGCTCCCTGTCCGGAGGAATTGCAGATTCGTCTCTCGATTACCTCCTGCGTGGGGATGGAGCCTCGCGCTTGCCGCAGAGCTGGTGGGAACTGGTGATTTCATCCGGTTGAATCCCACGGATTCTGGCCGTGGCCGACAAGATCCGCGATGACGAAGAGTGTGCGGAGATCTGCAGGCGTCTCCCAGATGGCGTTCCGATCCTTGCCAGCATCCCCTATCTGGATACGTTGCGTTCGGCGGTCCGCGCCGGGACGATCCAGCGTGGAACATCATGCCCATATGTGCGGGAACTAATCGTGCAACTCAACGGGCTTCTTACCGCTCCGTCCACATAGAAGGGTTCATGTGAACCTGATAGCTACCCTTGCCGAAACGCCTTCCGAAATGGTAAGATTGTTTCAGCGAGCGACCTGATAACATATACTCCTTGGTGCACGCGGTACACGACATTCCCGCTCGCGCTATTATTTGACCAGTTGAAGCTTCATTCCGAGGAGGTTGACGAATGTCCAGAGTCATCGCAACAGCGGCGATTCGGGGTGCGCATGAGTACATGCGCCAAGCCCGGCGGATGCTCACGGAGAGCATCGAAGCGTTCGGACTGGAGAAACGACTCGAGTTTCCCAACACCGCGTACTACCTTCCCCTGATCTTGGCCCTCACAGGGTTAGAGGTTGAGACACTGGCTGATGCCCAGAAGGCGTTGACATACGCCGAATCCCTCCTACCCCCCGTGCCGCCAGACAGCCTGTGGCTCCCGTACCTTGGCCAGACGCTCGATGCTGGCATTGCGACCCTCATCGTTGAGGAGATCATCGAGGCGCTCAAATGCATAGGCGGTGAGGAGTCAGAAGATCCCTGGCTCGGGTTTACCGATGATGCAATCCTGAGGACTCAAGGGATCAAGCTAGTCGATGGTAGGATGCCGGGATTCGCCGCCTGCGTTGGGGCCCTCCCCAGCAATGAAGAGGCGGTTGAATTGGCGCGCTCGCTTCAGGAAAGAAACATCCTCGTGTTCATGGCCTCGAACACCAACGGCCGCTCGATGGCCGAGCAGCTGGCTGAGGAAGATGTAGAAATGAGTTGGGACACGTTCCTCGTCCCCTACGGAAAAGAAACGTCCGCCGCGGTACACGCACTCAACTTCGCAGCCCGGGCAGCGATGACGTTCGGTGGTATCAAACCGGGCGATGTCAATGCAGCACGGAAGATCCTACTGTACAATAAGGATCGCGTGTTTGCGTTCATCCTGGCGTTGGGCGCGGATTACGAAGTCACGCAGAATGGCAATCAGTTGCTGACCGACGAAAAGTACGCCACCGCTGCTGGAGCGATCAACTTCGGCTTCCCGGTAATCTCTGACGTCGCGATTCCCCAGATCCTGCCGCGCGGGATCTGTACTTACGAGCACGTTATCTCCGGGATCCCACGCGATCAGATCGTGAACAAGGCGGTCGAAGTACGCGGTCTGAAGCTGAAGTTAAGCAAGATCCCGATTCCTGTTCCGTACGGTGCTGGCTTCGAGGGCGAGCGGGTTCGCAAGGAGCAGATGCACGTCGAGTTCGGCGCTAAGTACTCAGAGGCGTTTGAACACCTGCGTGGAAGACCTATGGACGAGGTGGAAGACGGTCGAATCGATGTTATTGGCCCTGATATCGACCAAGTCGAGGAAGGCGAGGCTCTGCCGCTGGGCGTGATCGTCGAGGTTGCCGGACGCAACTTCAAGGAGGATTTCGAGACCGTTCTCGAACGTCGAATCCACGAGTTCGCCTCCTGGGCTTACGGGGTATTTCACATGGGACAACGGGCGATCGTCTGGGTACGAATCAGCAAGGATGCCTTCGCCAAGGGATTCCGTCTCCCCCACTACGGCGAGATCATCGCTGCCAAGATGAGGGAGGAATTCAGTGCGATCATTGACAAGATCCAGGTGACGATCATCACCGACGCAGAGAAGATCAAGGAGCCTCTCGAGCGAGCCCGCGCAGTCTACCGGCAGCGCGACGAACGGATCAGAGGGATGCAGGATGAGGACGTGGATACGTACTACTCGTGCGTCCTCTGTCAGTCGTACGCCCCGGACCATGTTTGCATCGTCACCCCCGAGCGGCTCGGTTTGTGTGGAGCCTACACCTGGCTTGACTGTGCCGCGAGTTACGAGATGAACCCACGCGGGCCGAACCAGCCGGTGAAGAAGGACGAGGTGATCGATGCGGTGAAGGGTCAGTGGAAAGGGGTCAATGCGTACCTCGAAGTCGCTTCCAACGGGAACTTGAAGCGGTTCAACGCTTACTCGATGATGGAGGATCCGATGACTAGTTGTGGCTGCTTCGAGTGCATCACGGCGATCCTTCCCGAGACAAACGGGGTAATGATCGCCAACCGCGAGTATACCGAGATGACCCCGATCGGAATGTCATTCTCCACGATGGCCGGGCAGATCGGGGGTGGAATCCAGACCCCCGGCTTCATCGGGATGGGGAAGCTCTACATCACCAGCAAGAAATTCATCTCTGCCGACGGTGGAATCGAACGTGTCGTGTGGATGCCTAAGCAGCTCAAGGAGGAGATCTCCGAGCGGTTGGTAGAGCGGCTCGAAGAGATTGGAAAACCTGATTTGCTTGACAAGATCGCTACTGAGGAACAGGCTACGACGAGCGAGGAACTCGTCGAGTTCCTGCAACAGGTAGACCATCCAGCGCTTCAGATGGAACCGATGATGTGATGATGTAAAGGAGGCACTCAAGAGCTATGGCGAAGCTGACCGGTATTGCAATCTATAAGCTTTTACCTAAGACAAACTGCGGCGATTGTAACTTTCCAACGTGTATGGCCTTTGCCATGCAGGTGGCAGCGAAAAAGGCTGCGCTTGATCAATGCCCCCACGTCTCCGAGGAAGCCCAAACCACCCTGGGGGAAGCGCAAGCGCCTCCGATGCGGACCGTCAAGATTGGTACCGGCGAACAGGAGTTTGTCACCGGCGGGGAAACGGTCCTCTTCCGCCACGAGGAGAAGTTCTACCATCCCACAGGTATCGCGATCAAGGTGGCCGCCAGCCTTTCACCGGAGGAGATAGATAAGAGTGTTGAGAAGGTCCGTCGGCTCCATTTTGTTCGTGTGGGACAGGAGATCGGAGTAAACCTGATTGCCGTCGATCAAGATGGATGCGATGGCGCACGCTACCTACAAGCCGTCACGCGAGTGAGCGAGAAGTCGAACCTGCCGCTGGTTCTCCTTTCTTCCGATGCGCAAGTGCTCGCTCCCGCCGTCGAGGCCGTAGCAGACGCACGTCCGCTTGTATGGGCCGCCACGCAGGAGAACTGGGAACCGATGGCCGATCTTGCCGGGAAATTCAACGTCCCTCTCGCAGTTCGCGCCGATACTCTGGAGGGATTGGCTGAGTTG
>CAZBSW010000169.1:0-5235 GCA_964494835.1 uncultured Thermotogae bacterium | reverse complement strand
GTGTAAGGCCGCACAACATGCGGATCAATGTGGTCTTCCCCGCCCCACTGGGGCCAACGAGGCCGTAGATCTCCCCTTCCCACACTTGAAGATCGATCCTGTCCACGGCCAGGCGTGGCCCGAACCGCTTCGCGATCTCATGGGTCTCAACAGCAGCGCTAGCCATCGTTATCCTCCGGAACCGCAAACACAGTATCCGCGACGCCGGCATTGAGTGAGATCTTCGAGTAGGTGATAGCATTCTGTAGTACTTCATCCGAGTTGTACGTCTCGATCTTGAGTGGCATGGTGACGATATTGTCTATACTAGTCGCATCTAGGAATCGTGCATCCACGAGGAAATTGCCGTCTGTATCGCGCAGTGTGCGGCGCACCGGCACGAATGCGTTCCGATCGATCCACATGTCGATTCGGCCGTATGCGGCGTCCGCATCCGCCGGAGTACCGCTAATGTGATAAGTATCACCTTCGGAATCGGCATCGACACGAACGAATGTGTAGTCGTCGAGTTCGCTGCGCACGCCGCTCAGGATGTTGCGGAACATCATCCATGGTTGTTGCGCCGGAGACATCGTAGACAGGTCCTTCTTCGTCCACTGGTCGGTCACCGCAGTGTATATCCACATCGTGTCTCCGACAATGACCGCTGCGTTCCCCGCCAGATAGTCGGGGCTCAGATACTGCTGGCGCATCTTGTCCGGCTGCTGGAGGATGAGCTCCATCGATTGCGTAAGCGAGACAGCACCGTCTCTGTAGATTTCTATTGTAATCGTGGCCGACATGTCTTCGATCTTAGCCGTGTTCGCTCTCATCCGGTCGATGATCTCGTCGGCGGTGAGAGAGGCTGTCGCCCCCACTGCGGTGGAGGCAAGCCAAGTGACAATCGCCAGGCAAATCACTGACAGCAGAATGCCGGCCTGTGTGTCCCGGATAGCTCTTGTTTCCATCATATCTCCTTCTTTTCGATGTACCTCTTACCCTTATCGGTCAGTAGCCCATGGTAGTATATGAGTGTGATCGTGTGCATCAGTTCGGGAAGCGTATATCCGGTTTGAAAGAGGATTTTCGGGTTTAGCACCTCACTCACAGTTGAAAGGAGGATGAGTAGCCACTGCTCTGGATCCAGGTCGCCGCGGATGTACCCTTCTTTCTGTGTCTGGACGAGCAATCCCTTCAGCCGCTTGAGCCTCTCCCGGCGTAGGTCTTCGATCCTCGCCCACAATACGGGATCCAGCCCGTCCATCTGCGCTATCAAGTGCGTATGGATCCGCGGAACAAACTCACTCACGAACCGGAGGGATACTAAAAGCTTGTCCATAGCAGACTCTACTGACTTCTCCAATCGATCCCACTGCGCGATCCCTTCTTCGATGAACGAGAGAATGATCGCCTCCATAAGCTCGTCCTTGTTGGGGAAGACCGCATAGAGAGTGTTCTTACTTATTCGCGCCTCCTTTGCGATCATCGCGGTGGTTACGGCACGGTAGCCGCGGTCGAGCAGAATCTTCCTCCCTGCGGAGACGATTTGTTCCCTTATCTCCACGCGACTCTTCTTCATTCCAAACCTCACAGTACTATATTCGTACTGCTGGTACTGTAACCGATCCCTTCCCTTTTATCAATGCAGCGCACCGACATAAGAGCGGAATCCGAACGCAAGGAGTTATAATGTCATCGTAAGGGGGAAGAAGATGCCTGAGTTGCCCGATCTGGAGACGTTGAAGGATGCGCTCGTCCACAGAGTCATCGATCGCCGGATCACCCGTGCACGCGCCCTCAGGCCCGGTATTCTCAAGACGGTCTCCCCGCCGCTCGACGCCTTACACAATCGGACATTCACCGCGGTTGAACGTAGCGGCAAGCACGTTATCTTCACACTCGCACCCGATCTCCATCTTGTGGTTCATCTGATGCTGGCTGGGCGGTTTGTCCTGTGTAAGAGCGAGACCAAACCCACAAAGGCAACCGGTCTCGTGATCACGTTCGCCGATGGTGAAGATCTTCGTCTGATCGAAAACGGATCGATCAAACTTGTCAAGGTATATGTAGTAGAAGACCCCGAATCAGTTGAAGCGATCGCCAGCGCCGGCATCGAGCCTCTCTCGTCCGCATTCACTCTTGAGGCGTTGCGGCAATTGACGCAGGGGCAACGGCGACAGGCAAAGAAATTCCTCACCGACCAGCGGAGGATTGCCGGAATCGGGAGTGCCTATGCCGATGAGATCCTGTTTTGTGCCCGCATCTCGCCGGTACGCTATGTGAGCACATTAACCGAAGATGAGCTTCGGATCCTTCATGAAGCAATCCGGGATGTATTGAGCGAAGCGATCGACCAGATCCGTGCGCGCATCGGAACCGGTCTGTTCACCGACGAGATACGAGACTTCCTCAAGGTGTACAAACACACCGGAGATCCCTGCCCGAGATGCGGTGAGAAGATCGCCGAGATCCGCTATGCCAACACCCGTACCTACTACTGTCCCATATGCCAGGCGAGTGGCAAAACGATCCGTGATCGCCGCAGTTGGCTTACCCGCTAGAATACGATCAATCGGGTCACAGTTTCTTGATGAAATTGATGACGTGATCGATCTCTTCCTCTGTATTGAAGAAATGAACGGCCAACCGCAGCCCGCCACCACGAACATGGGCGATTATCTTCGCCTTCTCCAGTCTCTTCTCCAGGGCGTTTGCCTCTTCTGCCTGCGCGATATCCCTGGGAACCTTCACAGTGATAATCCCCGATCTCTCATCCGGCTCGATCGATGAGAGTATTTCAATCCCGGAAGCGGCAAGCCTCTCTATCAGATAGTCGACAAGCTCTCCTATTCGTTCCTCAATCGTGGCAACCCCAAGCTCAAGCACGTATTCGAGTGACGCGGCGAATCCCTTGAGCGCGATCGGAGACCCTCCCTCTGATTGGAATCGCCAGGCGTTCGGGGGGAGAGGGGGCTTGCTCATGTCGTAGTTATGGCCAGAGACAAGGGCATCCCATACCTTCTTCTGCGCATCGGCCGCAACATTGCAGAAATCGATCGTCGCCGGATTCAGTTTCTCCGCCAACTCCCGGCGCACATAGGCAAAGCCGGAGCCGAGTGGACCGCATAGCCACTTGTAGCCGCCGGTCGCTAGTGCATCGATGTCTGTTTCCCGCACATCTATCGGCAGCACTCCGACAGACTGGATGGCGTCGACGCAGATCACTCCGCCCATCTTGTGAACCGCCGCGGCAAGAGCGGTGATGTCATTACGAAAACCATGAGCGAACTCGACATGACTCACGGCGAGGACGCGTGTCCTACGATCGATCGCTGCGATCATCTCTGCCAGCGGCAGCCTCCCATCCTTCGAGCGTACGATCCTTACCTCGACGCCGTGCCGGTGCCCCTGGTAGAGCCACGGGAATACGTTCGCCGGATACTCGAGATCGTTTATCACAATGTTGTCGCGCTTGCGCCAAGGGACAGCCCCGGCAAGGATGTTGATCCCTTCCGAGGTACTCGATGTCACGACGATCTCTTCAGAATCGGCGTTGATGAGCTGCGCCGCGAGAGAACGTACCTCGGAGGCAGGATCGTCTTTCCACGCCGCCTCGGCAAAGTCCACACGTAACTCTTTGGAATACCGCTGCATTGCAACCATCGCAGTGCGAGGAAGCGGCCCCACACCCGCAGAGCCGAAGAAGACCGACTTGTGGAGTGCGGGGAAATCGTTACGGATGCGTTCGATGTTGTACATACACCCCTCCCGCAATACTCTACTCGCATCGTAGTTGTAAGACAACGGGAGGAATATGAACACCGGGTTTAATGCTCGAATCTATGATGTCGTGCGCCGAATCCCAGCGGGGATGGTGGCAACATATGGGCAGATCGCCTACCTGATTGGAATGCCGAACGCCGCGCGCCAGGTTGGCTGGGCATTGGCGGCGTTGCGGGACCACCACGTAGATCGTCCCGTACCTTGGCAGCGTGTCGTGAACGCCAAAGGAGAGGTACGCACCGGCAAGGAGCAGATCCGCCTGTTAACGGAAGAAGGCGTGGAGTTCGGCGCAAACGGCCGTATCGACCTCAACCGGTTCGGCTGGGACGGGTTTAGCGAAGCTTAGGGGCCTGTGGCCTGAGCGGCATTGATTGAGCGGTCGCACGTCTGGCGTGCAAAGGAGGCAGCAGCCTCCAGTTCTACGGCATCTGGATGTCCCCACCCGATCAGGCCGAGCGTGAACCATTGGCGTCCCATAAAGCTGAACCGGCCGATAACCTCGCCACCTTTTTCTTGCACAAGCCGTGCCATCCAATCAAGCTGAAGTGGATCGCCACCATCTGTTCTGAACAGGGCAACTCTCACTCCGGCACGGGTCGTGATCCCGAAGAGAAAGCGGCGCACCGCACGCGGAGGACGCCACGCGCACTTGCCGCATCCCAAGAAGAGGAGATCGACCCCTTCCACACCGACAACCCGTTCGACTCTCTCCGCCACGATTCCCAACTCATCGGCCATCACCGCGGCGAGTTTGCGTGTGTCGCCAGTCAATGATCTGTAGAGCAATCGCGTGTTCAGAGGCTTCTCCTTGTGTTCTCAGTTGCTCAATCTTGCCGACCGGCTTACACTGGCATCGGAGGAAAATGAAAAAAACGATCGCTATTGCTCTCGTATTGTTGGTGGGATTCACCGTAGCATCGTGCTTTGGGCCGGTCACCCGACCGACCGTTGACTTCGCCTGGTGCCCCGACGGCTCGTCCGGCATGCTTGACTATCGCTTCTCACCGAGCGTAACCACCGTCCCCAATCATTATATCGCCTCGCTTTCCTGGGAGTTCGGCGACGGAACAGCGACCGAAGATTCGTACTGGGAAGTATCGCATCGTTTCGCCGAAGAAGGAACATACTCCGTTACACTCACCGCTACTGACGACCGCGGAGTCGCCGGGACAACGACCAAGCAAGTCCTGGTTGCCGCCGCCGCCCTGATCCAGGATTGGCGGCTTACGTTAGGCATCCCCGCAAAGGTAACAGGTGAGGTGGTGAATCGTTACTCGCAGACTCTGCAAACGGTAACGATCAAGGCCAAATTCTACAACGCAGATGGAGTCCGTGTAACGGAAGAGACTACCGATATAGCCGACCTCGAACCGGGAGAAATTGCTCGCTTCACGATCGCAGTGCAGGAACATGCGTTCGAGATCTTCTACGCCAAGGTGTATGTGCAGTCGTTTTCGACCGAATGTCCCAATC
>CAZBSW010000168.1:0-5237 GCA_964494835.1 uncultured Thermotogae bacterium | reverse complement strand
GCGAGCGAACTCGGGGAGGCGCTGCTCGTGAACCCACTGAACCGGCTGGAGGTCGCCGACGCCCTGAAGGCGGCATTCTCCATGCCCAAGGAAGAGCAGATAGCCCGTAACCGCGCCATGCAGGCGAGGCTCCGCCGCTACGATGTCGTCCGCTGGGCAAGCGATTTTATCGAACAACTGCTCGCAATCCGCCGGGTTCAGAAGGAGGTTCTCGCTTCGGTGATCGGTCCGCAGGAACGCGAGCGCCTGATCGCGGCCTACCGCTCAGCCGGTCGGCGGCTGCTCCTCCTCGATTACGACGGTACGCTCGTTCCGTTCGCCGATCGACCGGAAGGGGCCGCTCCCGATCGGCGGGTAAAGCGCCTTCTCGCCAGGCTTGCGGCTGATCCGAAGAATGAGGTCGTCCTGGTGAGCGGTCGGGACCGTCAGACGCTGGACGGCTGGCTCGGAGACCTCGACGTTGGGCGCATCGCTGAGCACGGCGTGTGGGTGAGAGCGCGGAACGCGGATTGGCGGATCGTCGCACCGCTTCGCAATACCTGGAAGGCGGAGATCCGACCGGTCCTCGAGCTTTACACCGATCGCACCCCCGGTGCCTTGATCGAAGAGAAGGAGTACTCGCTCGTCTGGCACTACCGGCGGGTCGATCCGGCGCTCGCCGGACTGCGGGCGATGGAGATCAAGGAGACCCTGCTCCAGTTCGCCTCGAACCTCGCACTCGAGGTGCGGGAGGGCAGCCGGACGATCGAGATCAAGAACACGGGGATCGACAAGGGGCGGGCGGCCTCCCAGTGGCTGAACCGGCCGGAGTGGGAGTTTATCCTCGCAATCGGCGACGACTGGACCGATGAGGATACCTTCCTCGCCCTACCGAGTTCCGCTTACTCGATCCGGGTCCGCCTTGTTCCGACCAACGCCCGTTTCAACCTGGAGTCGGTAGACGATGTACGTAATCTTCTTTCCGACCTCACCGCCTCCTCGGATGCGGCCTCCTCTTAGCCCTCGGCCCCACCCCTGCTGGCACATCGATCGGCAACTGAGTTCGACAATGTCGTTTCGTCCGCTTGCCATTCCGGCTTTTCGGCCTGCCTGTGACGAGAACGGGGATGGTGCCACGTGCCTGCATCTCGCCGCTTCTGGCGGTTGTCGTGTCCGCTGCATCCGGTTACCATCGGTCTAACACGCGTGTCCGATGAGACGTTTCGCATCGCTCGTATTGCCGAACGGCTCGTCCCCGCTCGATAAGGACATCTCACAACATGCTGATCGGGATTGACATCGGAGGAACGTTCACAGATATTGTGGTCCTGGAACCCGAGACGGGGCAGCTCACGTTTCTCAAGACTCCGTCAACGCCGGGCCGTTTGGAAGAGGGCGTGGTGAAAGGGTTCGAGTCGCTGCGGCTGGACACGGAGCTGCGCATTCACGAGGCAGAGCGGATCGTTCACGGCTCTACGGTGGCTACAAACGCTCTGTTGGAAGGGAAATGGGCACGCACGGCTCTCATCACCACCGAGGGATTCCGCGACGTCCTCGAGATCGGGCGGCAGAACCGTTCTCACCTCTACGACCTAACGGCAAGACGCCCCCGGCCGATCGTTTCACGGGAGCTTCGCTTCGAGGTACCCGAGCGTCTCGACTACCGGGGCTGCGTGCTCCGGCCGTTGGATGAGGCCGTAGCGGACGTGCTCGCCGACCGGCTTAGGCACACCCACGTGGAGGCGATCGCCGTCTGTTTACTCTTCTCGTACGTCAACGCCGACCATGAGCACGCGGTCAAGCGATGTCTCGAACGGCAATTGGTCGTGCCCATCACCCTATCTTCCGAGATCATCCCCGAATTCCGCGAGTACGAGCGGACTTCCACCACAGTAGTGAATGCGTCTCTCCGTCCGGTGATCGGCGACTATCTGCAAAGGCTGGAAGAAGAGGGCCGCCGCCTCGGCCTCGAAATGGATTGGCAAATCATGCAATCCAACGCCGGCATCACAAGCAGCCGCGGCGCGGAGGCACAGCCCGTACGCATTGTCCTCTCCGGGCCGGCCGCCGGAGTGGAAGGGGCGCGGCTGATTGGTGAGCAGGCCGGCTTCCCTAACTTGATTACCCTTGATATGGGCGGGACAAGTACCGACGTGTCGCTTATCGATCAAGGCCGTGTCTCAGTGACCACCGAAGGTGAGATCGCCGGTCATCCGATCAAGGTGCCGATGGTCGACATCCACACGATCGGCGCCGGTGGCGGCTCGATCGCATGGGTCGATCGCGGGGGAGCACTACGGGTAGGCCCGGAGAGCGCCGGTGCCGATCCGGGACCGGCGTGCTACAACCGTGGCGGTCTGGAACCGACGGTGACGGACGCCCACTTGGTTCTGGGACGGCTGCCGACCGGAGATCCGACAAGTGGATGGCTCGCACTCGACCGCGATCTCGCCGAGCAAGCAATAAGAGAGAAGGTCGCCGATCGCTTGGGGATGGGGCTTGAAACAGCAGCGGAGGGGATCTTACGCGTCGCCGATGCAAACATGGAACGCGCCCTTCGTGTAATTTCGGTCGAACGGGGCCACGACCCCCGCGACTTTGCGCTGCTGGCGTTCGGAGGGACCGGGCCGCTACACGCGGTGGGCTTAGCAAAGATGCTCGGCATCCACAAGATACTTGTCCCCGCAACCGCAGGCGTCCTCTCCGCGCTCGGCCTTGTTGGAACCGAGCTGGCCCATGACGAAGTTCAATCGATCGTACGCGGCATTGACGTGCTCGACCCCGACGAGATGAACATGGCCTATGAGCGACTGAAGGCCGAGGGTCGAAGCAAGCTCATCTCGGACGGCATCAGCGAAGATAAGATCGAGTTCCGCCCCTCGGCGGATCTGCGTTACCGAGGGGAATCGCATGAACTGAACGTGGAGTTTGCCGACCGCGCCTTCAGCGCGCGGATGCTCGAAGAACTCATCACCGGCTTTCACGAAAAACACAAACAGGT
Organism: uncultured Thermotogae bacterium; assembly: GCA_964494835.1. Lineage (GTDB taxonomy): Bacteria > Bipolaricaulota > Bipolaricaulia > UBA7950 > UBA9294 > M55B144. Next base: position 2,257 of record CAZBSW010000168.1, on the reverse strand, counting down.
CTACGGTCACGGCGCGCCGGAGGATCCGGTGGAACTGGTCAACCTTCGGCTGCGGGCAATTGGAGCGGTAGGAAAGATCGAGCTTCCCCCAATTCGGGGAGGGAGCGTCGAGCAAGCACGTCGGCCCGCCCGTCGCGTCCACTTCCCTGATCAGGTCTGGGTCCAAACGGAGGTTTTCGCCCGTGATTTCTTGCCAGCCGGCGCCGTGCTCACCGGGCCGACGCTGGTGGAGGGGCGGGAGTCAACTGTTCTCATTCCCCTTGGGAGCCGCGCCATGGTCGACAGGGTCGGCACGTTGATCATCGATAATGATAGAGAGGGACAAGACCGATGAAGCCCCAGGTCGATCCGGTGACAGTTGAGGTGCTGCGTCACGCCCTTTCCGGTATCGCGGAGGAGATGAACGCAAATCTGATCCGCACCGGCTACAGTCCGAATATCAAAGAACGGCACGATTGCTCCTCGGCCCTCTTCGACCCCCAGGGACGGATGATCGCACAGGCCGAATCGATTCCGGTGCACCTTGGTGCGATGCCGTTCTCCGTGCGTGCAGCTTTGGAACGCTTCTCGCGCCTTGAACCCGGGGACACTGTCGTGTTGAACGATCCGTTCGCCGGGGGCGCGCACCTTCCCGACATCACATTCATCACGCCGGTTTTCCATGAAAACACACCGGTCGCCCTCGCCGCCAACCGCGCCCATCACGCCGATGTGGGGGGAAAGACGCCGGGAAGCGTGGCCGGCGACGCAACAGAGATCTATCAGGAGGGTCTACGCCTTCCCCCAATCAAGCTGTGGAAGAGAGGAGAGCTCGATCGGGACGTGCTCGCACTCATCATGGCCAACGTCCGAACACCGGAAGAGCGGTGGGGCGACCTGCGGGCGCAAGCGGCGGCCAACGAAACGGGGAGGATGCGACTCCTGGAATTGATCGCTCGCTACGAACCGGAACAACTTGACGCGGTGGTCAAGGCGATCCTCGACTACTCGGAGCGGCGGATGCGCGCCGAGATTGCCGCTCTTCCCGATGGCGTCTACACATACGATGATGCACTCGACGACGATGGCGTTTCCACAACGTCGATCCCAATCAGAGCGGCCATACATGTGATTGGCGAGAGACTCGTCGTCGACTTCTCCGGAAGTGCCTCCCAGGTGGCAGGACCGATCAACGCGGTCTACGCTGTCACCGCCTCGGCGGTATACTATGCTGTCCGCGCCCTGACCGATCCGAGCATCCCACCGAACGAGGGATGCTACCGTCCGATTGAGATCATCGCCCCCGCCGGAACGGTGGTGAACGCCAGTCCGCCTGCTGCTGTTGTTGGCGGAAACCTGGAAACCTCCCAACGGATCGTTGATGTGCTCATCGGAGCCCTGGCGCAGGCCGTGCCCGAAAGGGCGATCGGCGCCTGTCAAGGCACGATGAACAACCTCACCTTAGGAGGAATCGATCCGCGCTCGGGGAGGCCCTATACCCTGTATGAAACGATCGGAGGCGGCTTTGGCGCACACGCGAATCAAGATGGCGTAGACGGCATCCACTCGCACATGACCAACACACTCAACACGCCCATCGAGGCGTTGGAGATCGCCTATCCACTACGGGTAGAGCGCTACGAACTGCGCGTGGACAGCAGCGGTGCCGGGAAACAGCGTGGCGGGCTCGGCATTCGCCGCGACATTCGCGCTGTAGACCACCAAACGACCGTCTCGCTGTTGGGGGAGCGGCGTGTCCTTCAGCCCTACGGCATCCTCGGCGGAGAGGCCGGGGCAAGTGGCGCCGACTTTCTCATCTCCCCTGATGGAGAGAAGCGCCGGCTTCCGAGCAAAGGGTCATTCGACCTCGATCCGGCTTGGGTCTTGAGCATACGAACGCCGGGCGGCGGCGGGTACGGATGTCCTTCTGACCGGGATAGGAAGCGCGTTCAAGAAGACGTTTGCGAGGGCCGGATCACCGCGCAGCACGCGATCGATCGGTACGGCGTTCCGCCCGAAGGGTAGACCGACCTTAAGCAGCTGTTTGATTTCGGCAGACAGCGGAGGTCGACGCTACTTGCGGCGAACCGGTTCGCAGATGTCGACAATGTGCTTCTTCTGCGGGTGCTCCGCGGGATCGTTCAGATAGAGTTCGTAGCAGAGCCGGTCGGACGGGCAGTCCGGTTCGTATCCGTTCTGCGGCATCCATTCTCCGACGAGCCGATCCCACGCCGCCCCGTACTCGGAATGGTCGATCTCGACGTGCGCCACCGCGAAC
>CAZBSW010000167.1:0-5240 GCA_964494835.1 uncultured Thermotogae bacterium | reverse complement strand
GAGCAAGGCCGGTCTTCTCATTGACACTCTCGTAGCCACGGTAGAGCCTGTTGTACCTCCGTCCTTCGGTCTCTCCGGTACCGCCGAGGTCGATGGCTCGAAGCTAGACGTGCTGGTCGACGCCCGTGACGAACAAGAGGACTTCGCCAACTTCCTCGACTTGAGCGCTCTTCTCTTGTCCACTGGAGAAGAGGACAAGATGCAACAAGTCGGCGCCGGACTCTACCGCGCTTCCTTCCCGGTGCCGAAAGGGCGGGACGGGACGGTCAAGATCATTGACCATACTCGCGACCGCGCCGCACTCGTACCGCTATCCATTCCCTATGCGGAAGAGTATGCGGCGACCGGTGTTGATGAGAAGACATTGGCCGAAATTGCGTCTTCCACCGGCGGACGCGTCCTCGAGGATGAGATCATGCCGTCGCCGCGACCGATAAGAGAAGCCGTCGTTGTGACCGATATTCACTCGTGGTTCCTCTTCGCCGCCCTTGCCTTGTTCCTTGCGGATCTCGCGTGGCGAAAGCTTCCGCGGCGATCCGGCTGACCGGGCACATTCAGTCAACGTATATGCGTTCTTCGATGATTCTCGCAAGTTCACTCCGCTTGATCCGCTGTTGCACGGTTGTATCACGATCGCGCAAAGTGACTGTTCCATCCTCCATCGTCTGATGGTCCACCGTAACGCAGAACGGGGTTCCGGATTCGTCTTGACGGCGATAGCGCTTACCGATCGATCCTTTTTCATCGTAGAAGACGTTCCACTTTCCCTTCAGCTCTCGGTAGATTTCGGCAGCAGCTTCCGGTTGTCCGTCCTTCTTGACGAGCGGGAAGACAGCGGCCTTGATCGGCGCGATGCGTGGATGGAGGCGAAGCACGACACGCTCCTGCGGAACTCCTTTTTCGTCAGGAATCGCGTCTTCATCATAGGCCTCACACAGAAAGGCGAGGGTTGCTCGGTCCGCTCCCGCCGACGGTTCGACCACGTGCGGGATGTACTTCTGCTGTGTCGCGTCGTCGAAGTAGGAGAGATCCTTACCGCTCCCGGCGTGACGAGGATTTCCATGCTCATCGCATTCTACGACCAGCTCATCTCCTTTCCGAACCAGTTTTCCTTCTATGTGGCTACGGAGGTCGAAATCGCCGCGGTGGGCGATCCCTTCCAGTTCACCGAACTCCCCTTCGGGAAGGAACGGAAAGGCGTATTCGATGTCGGCCGTTCCGCAGGAATAGTGGGCCCTCTCCTCAGGGTCGTGCTCGCGGAGCCGAAGTCTATTGGTGGAAAGGCCGAGCGACACGTACCACTCCACACGTCGATCGCGCCAGTAGGAGTACCAGTCCTGTGACTCCTCCGGGGCACAGAAGAACTCGATTTCCATATGCTCGAATTCGCGCGAGCGGAAAGTGAAGTTTCGGGGAGTGATCTCGTTGCGGAAAGATTTCCCGATCTGAGCCACACCAAACGGAACCTTCACACGTGACGTCGACAGGATGTTCTTGAAGTTGACGAAAATCCCTTGCGCGGTCTCCGGGCGGAGATACGCCTCTGCCGAAGGATCAAGGAGCGCGCCGATGTATGTTTTGAACATGAGGTTAAACTCGCGAGGCTCGGTGAGATCGCACTCGGTATGCTCACCCGGTCGTTTGCTCGGCTTGCGTGGGCAGGTGCTGTCCTCTACCTGATCGACTCGGAAACGGGCCTTGCATGCGCGGCAATCAACGAACAGATCGTAGAACAGGTCGAAGTGCCCGCTCGCCTTCCACACCTGAGGATGCATGATGATTGTGGTGTCGAGGCCGACCATCTCGTAGGCAGACGGAGCACCAGGAGGCGCCATGGTGTCGTCGTGGCCGGTCACCATGTCGTGCCACCAGGCATCCTTGATGTTCCGCTTCAATTCCACGCCAAGCGGGCCGTAATCCCAGAAACCGCCTATCCCTCCGTAAATCTCGCTCGATTGAAAGATAAACCCGCGGCGTTTGCACAACGCGACGACCTTTTCCATGGTCTTATCATTCATGCGATTCTTCCTCCCAAAGGCTGGTGCTATCCGCATAGATCGATCCCGCAATAGTATTACGGATTATACCGCAAATGATTTCCGTTCGTGGGGACCAATCTTCGCGCTTCTCCGCCGGTCGGCCGAATTCGGGCAACTGGGCTTCCGCCGACCAGCTCTTCTGGCCTATAATCTTTCGACGATTACCAAATCGAAGATTACACTAGTGATCTAGTGTGTCGTGCCGCAGTCAATGACAAGGGAGGCTCGTCGTGAACAAGGCCGTAATGCTTGGCTTTACGCTCGTCATCGCACTCAGTTCGCTCGCTTTCGGTCAGGGGAAGATCCTTCAATGGAACCTGGGGACAGAGCCAATCACGCTCGATCCCAGTCTGGCAATGGATACAGCGGCCACGCAGATCGTCCACGCCTTGTTCCTTGGGCTGACAGACCTCGACGACGCCACTATGGCGATCATTCCACGTCTAGCTACCGACTGGGAGGTGTCCGACGACGGCCTCACCTGGACGTTCCACCTGCGTCAGGATGCAATGTGGTTCGATGGTACTCCGGTAACGGCATACGACGTGGAATTCGGTGTCAAGCGAACGCTCGACCCAAACACCGATTCTCCCACCGCCTATCTGCTCTACGTCATCAAGGGAGCGGAGGCGTACAACAGCGGGGCCGGGAGTGCGGATGAAGTCGGAGTGAGAGGGCTCGACAACTACACAGTGCAGTTCACGCTCGAGCGGCTGGCCGGCTACTTTCCTTATATCCTTTCCATGCCGGCCTCCTACGCCCAACCGCAGACCATTGTCGAGGACTATGGCAACGGGTGGACTCTGCCGGAGCATATCGTGAGCGATGGACCCTATTCTCTTGGCGACTGGGCGCACGGCGATCATCTCATCCTGTACAAGAGTTTCACCTACTACGGCCTTCTTGATGTCAAAATAGATCAGGTCTATTGCCACATGATCGGGGACGAGGTAACCGCGCTCGAGATGTATGAGGCGGGGAAGCTCGATGTCGTCGCTGCGCCGCTTGAGGATATGGATCGCTTGATGACCGATTCCGCCCTCAAGGACGAGCTCCACACCGTCCCCTACCCCTGTACCTACTATTACGGCTTCAACAACAGCAAGCCACCGTTCGACAATGTACTCGTACGCAAGGCGTTTGCTGCCGCCATCGACCGACAGTCTCTCGTTGCTGAAGTATTGGTCGGCACCGGAGTGCCGGCCCAGACCTTCACTTGTCCGGGCGTCTTCGGATACGTGGATGGCGTTTCCGATGGGATTGGGCTTTCATACGATCCGCAGACCGCCAATCGTTACCTTGCCGAAGCAGGCTATCCGAATGGTGCAGGCTTTCCGGAGGTAACGTTGATGTACAACTCCTCGGATGAAAACGCCAAGGTAGCTCGGTTCATTGCAAGTGGATGGGAAGACGTGCTCCACGTCAAGGTGAATCTCGTCGGTCAAGGGTGGAGCACCTACATGAATACATGCTCGACCGATGCACCCCAGATCTACCGGATGGTTCACTGTGCCGAGTACCCAGACGCCAACGACTTCTTGAATGCCGTATTCGACTCAAAGTCGCCTCTAAATTACGCCAACTTCAGCGATCCCGAGTTTGATGCGCTCATTAGACAAGCGGCGCAAGCGAGCGATCCCGCCGTTCGCAGCACGCTGTACAGGAAGGCCGAGACGATTCTGTGTCAGAGCGATTGCGTGATTGCGCCCGTATATTTCTCTACTCATACGGTGTTGTCCAAGTCGTATGTTGTGCGTACTTACGCGCCGTTCGGAGGAGAGAAGTGGGAGAAGTGGGAGATCCTTTCGCACTAGCTATGGCAATGATCCCGTCAACTACCTCACCCCACATGCTGATTGCTCGGTCAATCGATATAACCTAGGTCGCGCAGGCGCTTCAGCAGGCGCTTATCGACGATTTTCGAGCTCTCAGCGACGCGGTCATCGTACCGGTGCATTTCCAACTCTTTGTTACGATCGAACAGCTCATTCAAAGCGGTGAGGCCGCGCCGATTACGCGCTGAAAGATCGTTGAGTTCATGTGGGTCCTGTTTCAGATCGTACAGTTCCTCTGGAATACCGTCGATCCGAATAAGCTTCTTATCTCTGTGGACCAGCGCCCGCCGTACGGAACGAACCCGCAATTCATCGATCATATCAGGTTGTCTTCTCTCCATGACCTTGAGCGAATGAAGCGCCGGATAGATCTCGGTGTAGACAGGATGAGGATCAGCATCCTCGAAATCAAGGAGACTTTGATCGCGGATTGTCGCCGCCGAGGGACCGATGCTCACCTGATGAGCAGTATCGATCGCATCCAGTACGGTGTGAAAAACACGGCGTGTGCTCACGGGGGCTTGAATGCGCCGCGGCGTTATCCTTCCCGGCCAGTGGATTACGAGCGGTACGTGCACCAGTTCCTGATAAGCAACGAATGAATGCCCGAAGAAACCGTGCTCCCCAAGTCCCTGTCCGTGATCAGCTACTACAACCGTCATCGTTTCCGCGGACCGCGTCCGTTGACGCAGCAAGGAGAAAAAGTCTCCCAGGAACCGGTCCTGGAAAGCTACCTCGGCGTCATACAGCACATCGAGCACTTGTCGCTCCTCGCCGCTCAGCGGTACGTCGAGCGGAGCCTCCCACCGGTACGCCTCCCGACGCCACGTTTGCATGATCCTCTCTGCTTGCTTACTTCCGAGCAATCCGGGCGATAATCGTTCGATGTACTCACGTGGAGGCCAAAGGGGGAAATGCGTTTCCATCAAGTTCAAGAACAAGAACAACGGCCGCTGATGCCGCTTCCGGTCGCGGCGTCGGAGGAACCGGCAAAGATCGGCGACCGACTGCTCGTTTTTCCCCTTGGTGTGTGCCATTCGTGACCAAAGGGGGGTCGCCCATGACGTGAGAAGCAGACGCAAAGCAAGGTCCGATTGGCTGAGGAATGACTGAATCGGGTACGAGATGCGCGCTACCAGCCGTTCCCAGCAATCGAGGAGTGGTTCGATCAGGCGGGGTCGCGAGTGGCGCAGACGCTCGGGTGTGGCACCGCCGTAGTTGTAGAACGCCTCGAATCCACGCGTAAGTCCATTGGGGAAAACCCCTATAAGACCGTTGTTCGACACGCCCACAGTCTCATAGTTGCGCTCACGCATAATCTCAGCAAGGGTCGGAATATCACGGCTCAGCTGCTGCTGGTATTGTG
>CAZBSW010000166.1:0-5241 GCA_964494835.1 uncultured Thermotogae bacterium | reverse complement strand
GACCTCTGCTGAGAGGCGGAAAGAGCAAGAGACTAGTCCGCGCCGATCACGTGCGAAGATGAGCGTCGAGGATCTGTTCCGCGAAGCGATGCAGGCCGAGAAGCTGCGGATGATCTTAAAGGCCTCATCTACAGGCGCATTGGAGGCGGCGAAGCGCGAGATCGAAGGGCTGGCAATGGAGGATGTCGAGGTAGAATTCCTCCATACCGGCGTCGGCGCAATATCGGAGGGCGATGTGCTTCTGGCCCTGAGCGTCCCTGAGGAATGCATAGTAGTTGGATTCGGCGTTAAAGCCGACAGCAAAGCGGGGCGACTTGCCGAGCGGGAAGGGATTACGGTTCTTACCTATGAAATCATCTACGATCTCCTAAATGAGATCGAGCGTTCACTCAAGAGCATGCTCACGCCGGAATACGAAGAAGTGCCCATGGGCGAAGTCGAGGTACGTGAGGTGTTCAATCTACCCGACGGAGTCGTCGCTGGTTGCTATATCACGGATGGCAAGGTGGAGCGCAAGGCGCAAGTAAGAGTGCTACGCAACGATGAACAGGTTTTTGTGGGCGAAGTCTTGTCATTGCATCGTTTCGCGGACAATGTGCGAGAGGTGCAAGCCGGCCGCGAGTGTGGTATCCGCATAAAGGACTTCGATGATGTACAAGTCGGAGATCATCTATCGGCCTTTACATTGAAGGAGATTGTCCGCTGATGATGGGGCTGACAGCGGTTGTTCGGCCCCGCGTGAGTGGTGCGGAAGAAAGCGGGCGGCTGTGGATTGCGGTAAGAGGGATCAATGAGCGACGGGCGCAGCAGGGCAAGGATCAGCGAAGAAATCAAACGCGAGTTGTCGGCGATCATTGAGTTCGAGGCACGAGACCCGCTGATTAAGGATGCCTTTCCCACAGTCATGGAAGTTAAGCTCTCGGTTGATGCCCGCTACGCACGCGTATACATTGCCGTCAGCGATTCCGAAGCCGACAAGTCCGCAGTTGTCAGATCATTCGCGCGTGATCGCGGTTTTTTTCGCACCGAGCTTGCCAAGCGGCTAACGCTACGCTACGCGCCGCAATTGGAGTTCGTCCTCGACGAGACTGTTGAGCGGGCGATGCGCTTGGACAAGCTGTTGCACGATGAGGAAGATGAGATCGTTTCCAATTAGGGAGACGCTCATCATGCCGCTTTCGCGGCCTATTCTTCTGATCTGGGCGCTTGTCTTTGTTGGGGTGCTCTATGTCGCTAACATCCAGGCAAGCCTGTATGACATCGGAAATCCCCGTTGGGTGATTACGATGGCCTACTTGATCCTTCTTTCCCCCTTGTTTAACGGTGTATTCATCCTACTGGTCCGTGCCCACCAGGAGAGAGAGACGATTTCGCTCGGGGGTGCGGTTGCGCGTACGCTCTCGTGTTACGTTCCTCTCATCATAGGAGAGGGACTCGTCAATCTCATCGTTGTAGCAGGGGGACTGCTGTTTGTTCTCCCAGGCGTCTATTTCGGTCTCCGGTTGATATTCTATAAGCAGGAGATACTGATTGGCGGGTCACGGCACACAACGGATGCGTTGCGCAAAAGCCTTGCTCGTACAACAGATCGGCGTGGGATTCTGTCATTACTTGGCGCCCTTTCCCTGCTCTATTCACCGACACTTGCCGTCTTCTTCCTCCCTGTCAGCCTGTTCTGGGATCTGGTGGCAGTCTTGTTGTCCGCGATTGTCTTTGTCTGGACAAATTCCCTCTTGACACTCATATATCCGGCCGATAAGGCGAGTGTTTCATAACAAGGTGTGAAGAAATTCAGATTCAATGAATGACCATTTGAGTATTGCGCGTGCGGTTGCTTACAGAAGCCGTAAGACGCAAAATGGCTACACAGGGCGTATTGATACCCACTCAATCACTTGGACTCCAGTTCTCAACGCAGACGATCGTGCTCTGTGTCACTACGTTGCTGATCTGGGAAGGGGATGAACGATATCCTCGCGTAGTCGGCATTCACGTAAATCAACCTCGGTGAAGAGAGGGAGATTACCGGTCCATTGCGACGATCACCGCAAATACCCACCGATAGCACCGACGGAATGCACTGTGAGTAGATGGAGCAATCGGCCGGCATAAGAAAAAGGTTACCTACCTCGGGATTGTGGTTGCGCTTCGCTGTTTTTGAACGGTATAGTCGAGCTTGATATGAACATTCTCTACCGGATTGACACTGACACGATCTTCTCTCTTCATCCGTTTGCTCGGGAGATTCTCGCGAGGCTGAACACCGCTGGCTACAAGGCGGTGTTGATCGGCGGCGTGGTGCGCGACGGTGTGAGAGCAATTCTCGATCCAGCGGCCAAGTTCTCACCAAGCGAAGTAGATATCGCTACTTCCGCGCTTCCCGACGAGATCCGCAACCTGTTCCCTGAGCGGTCGATTGTAGGCGTGGGGGAGGAGTTTGGCGTGCTTGTGATCATTGCTCCTGATGGTCGGGGGTATGAAGTCGCCACGTTTCGCGTAGAAGGTGAATACGACGGCCGCTGGCCGAATAGTGTCGAGCTCGTGCGTGACCTTTCAGGCGATGTTAAGAGGCGTGATTTGACGATCAACGGCCTCGCTGCTTGTTCTGATGGCACAGTAGTGGATCTTGTCGGAGGAATCGAAGATCTCAAGGCCGGGCGGATTCGTGCTATCGGAGACCCACGCGTACGTTTTTCCGAGGACTATCTGCGCATGTTGCGCACGGTTCGCTTCGCCTGTCAGACACATGGTGCGATAGACGAGGTGACCGAAGCGGCGATCAAAGAAAACGCGGCCAAGATAGAATCCATTTCCTGGGAGAGGATCCGTGACGAGCTCATACGAATACTTCTGACAGACCGCGGCGCTCGCGGGATAGAACTCCTTGACGAGTATGCGCTATTGGGGCCGATCTTGCCTGAGGTGGAGGCGCTGAAAAACGTGCCGCAACCGGAGGCGTATCATCCCGAGGGGGACGTATTCGTACATACGCTTGCTGCTATGAGGGTCGCTGATCGATTCATCCACGATCCATTGGTTAAGTTGGCAGTCCTTTTGCATGACATCGGAAAACCGAAGGCCCTCAAATACAACGACGGCGCGAACATGGGCGGGCACGAGGCAATTGGCGGGCATATGGCGCGTAGGGTTGGCATGCGCCTGCGTCTCAGCAGGCATGAAATTGCGCGACTTGTCTTCCTCGTCAAGAATCATATGCGGATCGCCGATTTCCCAAAGATGGGACGAGGCAAACAGGTGCGGTTCTTGAGTGAAGGCGAGAACCCGCGCGGAATGAATCTGCCCGACCGCTATCCCCTGTTCTTCGACCTTTTACAGGTTCTCATTGTCGATTGCGAGGCCTGTGCTCATCGTTCTTCCGGGTGGGCGCCGATCCTGACGGAGACGCTTCGCGTTGCTGACCATATCGATCGGGTATGCGATCTGAAACAGGCACGAGCGTTGATCGACGGACATGCGTTGATCGAGATGGGCATCAGCCCCGGTCCCCGCTTGGGGAAGATCCTTGAAGCGGTGCACGATCGTATCCTCGCCGGCGAGATTCAGTCCAGGGACGAAGCGATCGCTGCGGCACGTGTACTCCTTTCCGCAGCCCACAAGGGGAACGAGGGGAACTCGCGATAGGACACGCGCCCTGTAAAAGAGCTACACCAACGACTAGTCTTTCCTGACGGCAATTAACGAAAGGAGAGATTACCGGCGAGAGGCGATCGCTCTTGCAATGCGCAATGGGAATACCACTCAACATCAGCCATGACCTCAGTCTCGATTTAGAAGATGTCATTGGGAAGTGCATCGCTATCCTCGGTATCCGTGGTTCCGGCAAGTCGAACACGGCCGGCGTGATCTTTGAGGAACTCCTACGCAACAGCTACCCCCTGTCAATCATTGACATCGACGGCGAATACTTCGGGTTGAAAGAGAAGTACGAGGTATTGGTCGTAGGACACGGGAAGGGGGTGGAGATCGAGGTAGACGTAGACTGTGCCGAAGAGATTGCTCAGATCAGCATGGAAAAGAACATTCCTGTTGTCGTCGATCTCAGCGGATTCCTTTCCGATGAACGCACCGCGTTTCTCACCGACTATCTCGGTTCACTTTGGACGCTTGCGAGTAAACTGCGGCGACCGTATATCATCGGGATCGAGGAAGCACACGAATTCATCCCGCAGGGCGTAAAGACTGAACTGAAGGAACTTGTGGCTCGTGTTGCCCTACGAGGACGGAAGCGCGGATTGGGGGCGATCATCGTCTCACAACGAAGCGCCAAGGTAGAAAAGGATGTGCTCAGCCAAGCTGGCATGCTATTCCTGCACCGCGTCGTGCACGAGGTTGACATGCACGTCTACTCGGATCTTCTCCCATGGCGCAAGAACGAGACGAAGGAGATCATCACCGCTCTTTCGACCGGGGAGTGCGTCTATCTCAACGGAGATACGGTGTTGCCAATCTATGTGCGTGAACGGGAGACATTCCATGCGGGATTCACGCCATCGCTCGAGGTCGTTGTTACGCCGCAGCTGAAACAGGTTAGCCAAGAGATCATCGAGGCGATCGAGCACGCGAAACAGGGGAAAGGGAAGAAATCGCGCATCGAAGAATTGAAGGAACAAATCGCCCGCCTTGAGACAGAGGTGGCAGAGAAGGATAGGACGATCGTTCGGCTAGAAGAGATCGCGCGCACGCTCGGATATATCAAGGTGGAGGTCCCATCGCCGGCTTTCCCCGAAGTGCAGAATATCGACAAGGCGATCGTTCACTCGGTCGAACACCGGTTGGGGGCTCACAGGGGGACACGGGTAGTCGATTATCCTGCCAGGGCGGTCGCTGTAGAGCAAGCTGACTTGTCGTCATCTAGCCCTCCCGATTCCGATGGAGTGATCGACATCGATTCGATGACAGATGACTGCGACGGCCTGCCGCACGCCATCGAACGACACATCGACCGGGTTGTTTCTCGCATCACTCGCAAAGACCTGTTGCACCGACGGATACTGGGATTCATCGTAGGACATGCGCCGATATCTTACTCTGTAGGGCAAATCGCCGCTTGGACAAACTGTGCTAGGGGTGTCATCGAGAACGATCCCCCGCGTGAGTTCCTGGAGATGGGGCTTCTAGTGCGAGAACGTCGCACTAACGGGATGCACTATCGCAGCAATCTCAAGGGATTCGTCACTCGTGAGTTCGGCGTGTTTCAACCTGACATCGTCCCGGGAGACC
>CAZBSW010000165.1:0-5287 GCA_964494835.1 uncultured Thermotogae bacterium | reverse complement strand
GGTCGGCTACGGACGTTTTTCGGACGTCACTCCTCTGGCCAAAGCACTGAAGATTCAGAAAGAACTGCTTCGCAAAGGTAAGATCAAAGAACAACTATCGGATGAATCGCTTCTCTTGATTGCTGACCAGATCAGCAAGCGCGCGGAGTTCACTTCGATGGATGAGTTGATGTCCGCTATCCAGACCCTCATCGAGCAGGCTTCTGGCATGGCTGTCGATCCAGCCATCGTCATAGTGGGAACAGAGTTTAATACCCTTCAGACGCTCATATCTGACATTGCCAAGCTAGTCACAGAGGCATCCGGAGAGCCTCTGGACGCCGAGGCCCTGATGATTATCCAGGAACAAATCCTCATACAAAACGACTCGCGAAGCTGCGGTTGGGCCTTGCAGAGTGGTATCGGATACGATTTGGTCACTCGAAACGCACTTCTGACAGCCTCACTGGATGCCGCGCTCGCGCCCGATCCGGCAAGTCAGATTGCCCTGCGAACCAGCTTCTCCAGCCCATTCTTCTCGTTGGACATGAGCGTCCTGAACATCAGCACATCATACGAGTACCTGATCAAGGACGACATCTCTTTGTTCGCCAATTACAGCCTACAGGCCAAACCCGTAGAGGAACTGATCGCCGTTACGCATTCGGTGTCTCTGGAGTTGGCCCTGCATCTGGAAGTGGGCAGCCTGGCGCTGCAAATCGCCTTGACAAAGGCGCCTGACGTCCCCACTTGGTCGACCGATGTTATGCTCTCGCTGGTCGTCGATTTGATCTGACCATCCATGGGATCATGCCGTTGGATTTCGTACAGGGGTGAGGAGACTCTGTTCAAGTGAAATGCCTACTTGATGGGGGGAGGCGTCTGACCGCACTTCACGGAGAGTTACGCGCCGGCGGTTCTTGGTGCGATTACTCTAGGCGGAGAGAAACGGCCGTCCGTGTGTTGCCCCATCAGATCGGCCTTTTCACACTAGACGATCCCAACAGTCAGACGGCAACCAGAAGATACATTCATCAGGGCCAATAACCACACGGGACATGGATTCGGCTTCCAAGTGCAACTGTCAAAGCCGTGTTCGTGGAGAAGCATACTTCGAACGGGCCTTGTTGGACAGTTTTCGAACCTCTGCAGGCGTCTTTCAAGACCTAGAGGATGTCGCGCGTGTGGGTAGCCCAGGGACAGCCGGCGTGATCCAGAACCGCCTATTGCGGAAACCGGAACGAAGCAGGTAACAACATGCGTACTCACCGCATGTGGGATTCCTTGCAGTCAGGCTCGACGGGCGTTCAGCTACTTGACAGGTTTTGCTGGAATACCTATTCTGGGATTGAATGGAAGGAGGTGAAACTGGGATGATACGAAAGGCCGTGATTGGTGTTGGTCTGCTGGCCTTAGCAGTTGGCGTCTTTCTTATGATCAATTGGATCAACTGCCGGAATCTGGAATCCGGAGCGGTCGGATACAGCCCACTATTTAACACTCGAGTTGAGAACGCGCTGGTGCCTATTACTTCCCAGGTGGCGTACGGGCAGCAATCCGCAGCCGCCCCATGCCCTAATACTCAAGATGAATGCCGGACTCTAGATTGCCAATCGGCTGATTGTCCGCCGCAAACGGACGATTGCGGTCCTCAACCGACGGTTGACGAAACGTGTGCTGACTATTACACCTGCGACGACGCGGAGACTTGTGATCATGGCAGCACGGTCGCAGGGACGCCGGATTGTGGCAATGGCAGTACATTGGACGGCGGCCCTTGCGCCGAGTTTACATCCGATGGGCCATACTGTGTTGGCCCCACGTTCGCGGATTCGCGCACATGTCTAGCCGTAGTCTGGTGCGACCGCCCGACAATGGAAGGGCCGACGTGTGTGAGGCCGACGCAGGATGGCCCCACATGCTCCGGCCCCACATGCGAAGGTCCGACTTGCTTTGAGGACGAGTGTGCGGTGTGGGACTTCGGCGACGCGCCCGACAGCCTTGATGACGCCTACAACTACTGGACTCTTCTCGAGAATGACGGAGCACGCCACGAGATTGACGGCGTCCACTTCCTGGGGATGCGAGAAGACGCCGAAAGCGACGGCCGTCCGGGCGAGCTGGCTGTCGGAGACGATGACCCAACATGGAGCAGGAGCGATGATGAGGATGGCGTTTGGTTCGTCACCACTCTCGTTCCCGGACAACCGGCGGTTGCGATCATTGAGGCTTCGCGGGAGGGTTATCTCAATGCGTGGGTCGACCTCGACGAGAGCGGTAGTTGGCTGGGCGAGAGTGACAGACTATTCGGCGCACCGGAGATGATGGATCTCGGCTTCAACTGGATCTGGTTCATGGTACCTGAGGACCTGGATCGCGAAGCTGTCACGTATGCCCGATTCCGGTTTGACGGAGGGCAGGTCGGCTACCGTGGCGAGACAAACCAGGGAGAAGTTGAGGACTATCGACTGGTCGTCAGTCCCGATCTGCAGGCATGGATTCTAACCAACGAGGTGTACTACTTCCCCGGCGAGAAAATCGAGGTGACGTTCTTCGTCAGCGATGTCGCACAAGTCACGCTAATCCGGCATCGATCCGAGGGGACGACCGAGGTTCTCTGGTCGAGCACGTACGAGCCCGGGAAACACACGTTCCGGGGCTTTGGCGTTGACGGAATTCCAGTAGAGCTTCCGTTTGGCATTGACACGATAGAGCTAGTCGCCACCAGTCTTCGTACGGGGAGCACGGCGTGGCTCACAACGCCATACCGGGTCATGCCGCGCTTGCAGAGAGCTGGGAGCTGATCGTCGCCGCGAGAAGGGGCGGGTGGAGAAGGAAGGAGAACTCGGATCCTTGAGAACCCTCCTGTTTGGCATCTTCCCGTCATGGGCCCGTGCGAAGTGGCTCCTCGAACCCGGCCTGATCTTTGTTGGACTTGGGCTTGTCTCGGGAGAGATCGGCGGCCTAGCGTCGGGTGCGGCGCACTTGGTCACGGCTGTTGTTGCCTTCTTGCTGACAATCTCGCGGGTAACCCAGGTTCGACATGAGTTCCACGGGTGGAAGTCATGGCTTCAAGTGGGATGGGTGGGGGTGCTATGGTTAGGAGTTGTCCTGGCGCGAAGCCCAACCGTCCTCTTGGCGCTGTACGGAGTATGGGCCGTTGCCTGCCTGGTTCTCATCCCTCGACCTCGTGACGGGGCGACGGCAGCCGAACGAGGCGTTTTAGCTGCTGTTGTGTTCCTGCTCGTGCTGCGCCTAGTGCCATCGCTGTCGTTTCACCTAACGCTTCTCTCGGAGTGGGTGTCCTCTTTGGTGAGTGCGTTGTGGTCGGGAGCGGGCCTTGGCGCGTCAATGAGTGGACTGATTGTGTTGTGCCTTTGGACAAGCGTGCTGGTGGCACTGCGGCATTTGCTTTCCCGGGCTCATGTGCTGACTGTCCTCGGTATGATTCTTGGGGCATTCATCCTGCATACGGTCGTCCAGGGCATTCTCGTGTCTTACACTGCGCGGACTCTAACGAAAGACGTCTACTTCGTTGTCACTTGCCTAGCGGTCTTGCTCCCTCTGGCCAGCACCTCTCGCCCGGAAGGGCGCAGTGTGCGAACGGGAGGCTATCGATGGGTAGTGCCACTTGGCATAGGAATCGTGGTGCTCTTGCTCGGGATCCTGCCAGCGCTCCAGAAGGTGGGAGTGACGGACGGGAAAGGTGTTCTGTTCATCGATCACGATATGCTCGCCACCTGGCAAACCCCGGCCGACAAACCGCCAGGGAGCGCGTTCACCGGGGCGGCGTTCGGTCTTCTTCCCCAGTACGCCGCAGCTTACGGATGTCGATGCGAAGTCACCGATCAGATTAGCGACGCAACGTTGGACGGACAGGATGTGATCGTCCTCATCAACCCGGGTCGGTCCTTCTCTGTCGAGGAACGGTCACGTGTCCTCGGCTTCGTGAGACAAGGAGGCGGGCTCCTCGCGATGGGTGATCACACCGACATCGGTGGGATCATGCAGTTCCTTAACGAGCTTTTTGCACCACTTAACGTCGGACTTCGCTTTGACTCCGCAGTCTCTGTCCGCCACGAATGGACGGATGAGTTGGGCTTGGCGCACCCTTTCTCGGATGTCTTTGGAGCGCATGAGGTTCCGATTAGCATTGGAGCTTCAGTCTGGAGTCGAGCAAGTCTGTTTGTAGAACCTCTGGTAACCGGCCTCGCGGCGTACTCGGATCCTGGAGATCGTCTCAATACAGATTCCGCGTTGTTGGGTAATCTGGAGTACGACCGCGGCGAAAGATATGGTGAGATTCCACTTGCCCTTACCCGGTACTACGGCCGGGGAAGAATCGCTTTTTTCGGGGACACGTCTGCGTTTCAGAACACCTCGCTCGCATCCTCCGATCGATTTGTCGCCTCGCTGCTCGCGTGGCTAGCACACGGGCCGACGGGAGGAATGGCCGCCGCGCGTTTGCTCATTGGCCTGGCACTCATTGTTGTTGCGCCTGTGGGGATAGGATGGATGGTTTCTCAGCGTAGCGCGCTGATTGCGGTAGCTGCGGTGGCAGTCGGAATAGTGATCTCTCTAGCGTTGGGAGCTTCACGCTATCTGCCACCCCGACCCGTTGCCGCCCCGCTCGGAATCCTCGACTTGGCGCACAACTCTCTCGTTTCTCAGCGTGCTCTCGATCCCACAGCACTCGATGCACTGGTCGTCGCCCTGGCCCGTGCCGGGTATCTGCCGATCCGCAGCACGCGGGATCGTCCGGTGGCGCCGCACGCTCAGGATCTCTTCATCTCAGTTGCGGCGACAGCCCCGTTCTCCCGGCGCGAAGTTGGGGATTTGCTGGAGGCGGTCGAGGAGGGAGCAACACTCATCGTCGGAACACAATGGCCGCTAGCGGCAAGCGTCAGGGAGCTATTCCACGACGTCGAGATTGGTATCGTCAACACACCTCTCGGGGCGACACAGCCGAAGGCAAGAGGACTGGCCAGCGCGCCCCAGTTCACCTCCACCTGGCCGCTTAATGTCTCCCCGGCTTGGACGGCACTGGCCACGGTTGAGCTTGAAGGATCGAGATTCGTTGCTGCGGCGGAGCGTGAAATCGGCGCAGGCCGCCTCACTGTGGTCGGGGATACGGGCATCTTCACCAACGCTTCGCTTGAAGGTAGAGGCTATTACTATCAGGAGAACGTCGACTTTCTCTCACTCCTTCTTCGCGGGCGAGGCATTCAGTGATGCGACGAAAGGCATTGTGGGTGCTGTCTTTCGCCCTGACTACGTGTGCGTGGTACGCGTGGGTTCCCCTCTACTA
>CAZBSW010000164.1:0-5313 GCA_964494835.1 uncultured Thermotogae bacterium | reverse complement strand
CGGCAGGAGGATTCGCTCACACGGGAGACCCACTGACGTCAGGATAATGCCTTCCAGACGAGCCTACCGACGACGGCGGCCAGAACAAGCCAGACCACGACGATAAGGATGGCCACAACTCGACCTTCCGGACCGGCACCCATCGCCGCCTCCTGTGCTCGGCGGCGGCAGTCATCGAGTACGGGTCTGGGGATCATCCTCACGGCAAGAGCGATCCCGAGCGGCACAAGAACCAGATCGTCGACATACCCCAAGATCGGGATGAAATCGGGGATGAGGTCGATCGGGCTCAACGCATAGGCGGCAACTCCGATCGCTAATAGCTTGGCGTACCACGGAGTCCGCGGATCACGGTACGCAAGATAGAGCGCGGAAACATCGACTCGGAGCCGCTGTGCCCATCGTCGCAAACGACCGTTCTTATTACCCATGTATGCGGCCTCCCGACGCACTACATTATAGACTATCCGACGAGCTGATCGGGATATGAGTGACTCGATCTCAAGTCCCGGGTTACGGATACCTCACCATCGGGATGTGATAAGGCGGTGAGTGAAACGGTGAGAATAGCTACAGGAATGATATTGCCTACATCCACGAGCGGCTCGACAAGGACGTCTTCCTCCTGGCAGATAGAACGACCATTTGAGCTGGCAATTGCAAAGACGGTGGCGGGCGGGCATCCTTGCCTTATCATGAACTCCTGGAACGAACCGATTACCTGTCGGCCGATCGGCGTGATCCGCACCCCCCACACCGATTCCGCCAAGACGCCGCGCCAACCGCAGCGCGCACGAGGAATCGAGGGACGGATTGAGGTCGATCCACGCTTTGAGAAGGGACTCGCCGGAATTGAGTGCTACTCACACATTGTCCTGCTCTTCGTTTTCGACCGCGCGCATCCGTTCCGCCTTACCGTGACACCGCCCCACGACGGCATATCGCGAGGGGTGTTCGCTACCCGCTCTCCGTCTCGGCCGAACCCGATCGGGATGAGCGTGGTCCGGCTGCTACGCCGCGAAGGGCGAATCCTGCATGTCGCCGACGTCGACATACTGGACGGAACGCCGATACTCGACATCAAGCCCCACATCGTCGATCCGCGCTTCGAGTCGCCGGTATCCGCCGATACCTCACTCGCGCCCGACAACAGACAAACACAGAACGACAGGCAGGCTTCGCCTGCAGCATGAGGCACCGTATGCTTCTGCGGCAAGCATGACGCCCGCCCACGGGTCTCAGGTAGGGCTTTACAGTCAGTTTCGCTTTTCCGGCGGAATCAACCCGTCTTTCGGGGGAGAGAGTCGATGTCTCACTACTTGAAATGATGAGTGATCTCTTCATCCCATGCGCTATCACTTCTTTCCTGGGCCGATCAGGAGTATAATGTCAATCTGATGTAGGAGCCTTAAATGAGAAAGCCAAATGGATGGATCCAGCTTACCGTCCCATTACTCCTCATCGGATTTCTCTTCAACTGCGTCGGGTTAACCGCGCGTGCGCAAGAAGCACCGGCAACAACCTTAATTCGCGTCGGTTTTTACAATAATCCCCCAAAGATATTCCGTGACGATAAAGGAAACGTTACAGGATTCTTCCCGGAAATGCTAGCAGCAATCGCCGCGCGCGAGGGATGGCAGATCGAGTACGTGTCCGGAACCTGGTCCGAATGCCTCTCCCGGCTATCGACAGGCGAGATCGATCTCATGCCCGATGTCGCATATTCTGAAGCACGTGCCGAGATATACCAGTTCTCCAACGAGACCATCTTGGTCAACTGGGGAATACTGTACGTACGTCCAAGGACACGGATCTTCGCGCTCACCGATCTCGCAAATAAGAGGATCGCCGTGATGCGGGGGAGTATTTACACCGAGGGAGAGGATGGAATTCGCGCTCTCCTGGACAACTTCGAGATTGAAGCCACGTTTGTCGAAGCGGACGACTATAGCGGGGTCTTTCAGCTTCTCGACGCGGGAAAAGCAGATGCGGGCGTGGTGAATCGTCTGTTCGGCGCATGGCACGAACGCGCTTATCGGGTGCAGAAGACGCCGATCCTGTTTAACTCTCAGCAACTTCGTTTCGCCTCATCGCCGGTGTTTGCCAATTCAGAATACGTCCTTTCCCGGATAGATGAGGACATAATAGAGATGAAGAACGACCCCGGATCGGTCTACTACACAAGCTTAACGGAAACACTGGCCGGAGGCGGGCCGGGGGAAGGGTCTCGCCTACCGGCATGGGCTGGCCCATTGATCGGCGGACTCCTCGGACTTGCGGTAGTTGTAGCCCCAGGCGTAGTCCTTCTGCTAAGGCACGATTGGCGGATCCGGCTTGCCCAGTATTCGATCCGCTACGAAACGCTGTTCAATCAAGCCGCGGCCGGAATCACCGTTGAAGATATGCGTACGCGAAGGTTCTTTCGAGTGAACAAACGGTTCGCGGAGATGCTTGGCTATGAGGTGAATGAGTTGCTTGCCCTCAGCTCGGAGGCGGTCACTTATCCGGGAGATCCTGTGCTGGGAGATCCGCGCTGGAAGAAGTTCCCCGAAGGAGAGGAGGACACTTTCGTGCTGGATAAGCGCTATGTCCGCAAGAACGGATCGACAATGTGGGCGAGCGTGGCGTTCTCTTTCCTGCGCAACGATCGAGGCGAAGCAACCTACGGAATGAGCGTCGTGCAGGACATTACAGACCGAAAGCGTCTCCAAGAGGAAGTGGAACAACACCGATTGCATCTGGAGCAGCTCGTCGCCGATCGAACTGCCGCACTGCGCCGTGCGCACGATGAGCTGGAAGAGCGGGTGCGTGAAAGAACACACGCTCTGATGGCAAGCGAAGAGGCGCTGCGTGCGAGCGAAGAGCGATTTCGTACGTTGTTTGTGCGGGCGCCTGATGCGTATTTCCTGACCGATCTAGAAGGGACGTTCCTCGACGGAAACGTCGCCGCGGAGGAACTCGTGGGCGTGTCCAAGGATGAGTTGATCGGCAAGAACTACTTCCAGCTCAACCTGCTGTCGGAGCGGGACCGCAAGCGTGCATTCCAAGACATCTCCGAAAACCGTCGCGGCAAGGCGACAGGGCCGACTCAGTTCACGCTCCGCCGCGCGGATGGGAAGGCAATTCCGGTGGAGATTCACACGTATCCGGTAAGCGTCAACGGCCGTTCCTCCCTCTTGTCGATCGCCCGTGACGTCAGTTTGCGAGTGGAAGCAACAAGGAGACTGGAGGAAGCACTTGAGGTGACGATAGGCGCTTTGGCGGCGACCGCCGAGCAGCGTGATCGTTACACCGCCGGGCACCAGAAGAGAGTGACAAAACTTGCCTGCGCGATCGCGACACGGATGGGGATAACCGAAGGACAACTTGCCGGACTACGTGTCGCTTCCTTGATGCACGACATCGGGAAGATGGCGATCCCCGCCGAGATACTGAGCAAACCCGGCCGTCTGTCTCCAAACGAGCTCAACCTGATCAAGGAGCATCCAGCAACAGCATACGGGATTCTGAAAGGCATCGACTTCCCGTGGCCGGTGGCTGAGATTGTTCTCCAACATCACGAACATCTTGATGGATCAGGCTATCCCCGGGGATTGAAGGGAGACGAAATTACGATCGAGGCGCAGATACTGGCAGTGGCTGATGTCGTAGAAGCAATGTCGACACACCGTCCATATCGGCCGGCACTTGGTGTTAAGGCCGCACTCGCCGAGATCGAATCAAAGAAGGGAATCTTATACGACGCGAATGTTGTAGACGCCTGCATTGAGGTCTTTTCCTCCGGAGAATTCGCCTTTGAGGATCAGCCTTTGTCCGAAGACGGTGCTCCCGACGATTCCTGATGACACAGCCAATACACGCACTAGTGATCCTTCTTTAAAGAACCTGTGGCTTGAAACGAAATCCCGTTTGCTTAGTTTGTTCCAAACGCCTGATTCAACCGACGAAGAGCGCGCAATTCGTCCTTCTTCTCGAGCTTGGCTCGCCTTATCGCCCGCTCCAGCAAGTCGATCGATCGGTCGTACCCGCGGCGATCGACGGGATATGGCGTTCCATCCTTTCCGCCATGAGCGAAGCTGAACCTCGCCGGGTCGTCGAAGCTCGGCGACGCACCGTATATCAATTCGGCAACAAGCGACAGGGCGCGCAACGACTTCGCCCCCACCCCCTGGATGGCAAGCAGCGACTCGAACCGATCCGCTTGCGCGGTATAGGTCTTGACAAAGACTCGTTGTAGTTGCGCCGGCGATATGTCAGCGAGTGTCACCGCATGTCGCCGTGGGAGTGAAAGTCGACGCATACGATCGACCTCGGGGATGAGCTTTGCCGGGTTCACACGTGCGATTCTAGCGGTCGCCGATCGCGATTTCTCGCTCTCCTTGGCAACAAGGTTCAATGTGGGAGAGCGGGCGTCGCAGCAGATGGCGGTGTGCGGTTCGCACACGAAATCGTCAACGGTGCTTGACAGCCAGTGATACCGCCGCGCCATTCTGTTCTCCTCGTTCATCCCCTGTTGCACCACCGCCCAATGCCCGCTCGCATCGAAGAAGAAGACGTGATGGTAGAGCTGGTAGCCGTCCTGAACGGCGGCGCTGTCCACCTTTGCCGAAGTGCGGCTCGCGTAGACAAGTGGATCGGCCTCAAACCCTGTCTTATCACCCCAGTCGGCAATCTCAAGCGGCGTTTTACGCGAAGCCGCGCCCTTCCCACCGGCGACGAACAGGCCAATCTCCTTCTCGATCCCTTTGACTCCCTCTTTGATCGCACCGCAGGTGGTCGTTGTCAAGCCGCTTGAATGCCAGTCGAATCCGAGGACACAGCCCATCGCCTGAAACCAGAACGGATCCGAAATCCGCTCGAGAAGGCCGATCGGGCCGTATTCGAGCACGATGATCTGCGCAATCTCGCCGGCCAGTCGCTTCATGCGGGTGAACAGCCAAGCCGGCGCGCGGCCATAATGCAGCGGTAGATCAGCCGATCCTGTTCTCATGGCGCTACTGTACCAGCGCCGTGACCGATGAGCAAAGGCGCACTTAAGTCACATGAGCACTTCAATCACGATCTGAATCTCGTCTTCTCCGGTTTCACCCTCGCTATCCGCCACCACAACCCGGATCACGCGCGGGCTGGTGCTCGCGTAGACGACGACATTGGAGAGCACACGCCCGCTTCCCACATAATGGCCATCGACGTACCAGGTGTACGTGAGCTCATCATCGGCGTCGTGATCGTCGTTACCCACCGCTTCAAACGAGACATACTCGAAGTAGAGGCCGGCAGCGTCCTGCTGTGTCGCCAGATACCGAGTACCGT
>CAZBSW010000163.1:0-5329 GCA_964494835.1 uncultured Thermotogae bacterium | reverse complement strand
GAGGAAGCTTCTCGAGAAGATGGCAGACGCGGTCAGCAACTTTAACATCCAGATGTCGGCGGAGTCACACGACGAGCACGTCCGCCGAAGGTTTGGCAAGAACTACGACAACGCATCGCTGGAGAAGGCCATCGAGGATGCGTTTGAGTTAGGATGTCTTAGATTCGATCTGTTCTTCATGATCGGTCTCCCGGAACAGACGGCCGAATCGGTTTGCGGGACGATCGACTACTGTGATCGGCTTCTTGGCAGACAGCGGCCCGAGCATGTCAAGAGACTGCACCCGTTTGTCTCCCCCCTCGCGCCGTTCCTCGATCCGGGTAGCGAAGCGTTCGAGAATCCGGAACGGCTAGGATATCGGCTGTTCTTCCGCAGCCTGGAGGATCATCGTCGTGCACTGCTGTCGCCAAGTTGGAAGTACGTGTTAAACTACGAGACCAAATGGATGACGCGCGACGAGATAGTAGAGAGTACCTACGATGCCGCGCTGAGGCTCAATCGACTGAAGGCGAAATACGGACTCGTGCAACCGCGAGTCTCTGCCCAGATCGAGCGGCGGATTCTTTACGAGAGGCAAATTATGCGAGGGATCGACACCATTCTCGCCTCGGCCCCAGAGGATCAGCAGGAGGAGCGAATCGCCGACTTGATGAGCCAGTTCGATCCCGTCGGCCCATATACCCTCTGCGACGAGAACGAGATGAAGTGGCCTGCGAAGTTCTTCCGCTTCAGCCTCTTGCGCGTCATCCGTGAGGCTCTATCCCGCCGCTAGTTTCTAAGATCGCTGGCTCGACCTGACGCGGACGACAAGAGAAGCCAAAGCAAGTACGATTTCCCCGCTCAGTTTGGAGCCAGATTGGCGAACTGTCACGTTGTGTACAACGACGAATCTCAAGATAACCCTTCCTTGACGGCGCGCGTATGGGCAGATATAATTGACGATCAACGTGCAAATTACGCAGACTCCGTCAGCGAAATCGCGCGATGGAACGTCTGGAAAACTGGTGATCGTTGATAGATAATCGAAGAGGCATCAACATATCGGGGAGGGCCTGAAATGTCGCTATCAGTACCGGCCTGCGAGACCAGGCCCTCGTTCATTGACGAAGTCGAGCAAGCCTTAGGCCAGCGAGTCTCTTTGTGCTACCAGTGCGGCAAGTGCTCGGCAGGTTGCCCCGTCTGCGTGGACATGGACTTCCCACCGAATCAAATCCTACGAGGCATACAGTTGGGGATGGAGGGCGTCGTTCTGAACAGCCATTCCATTTGGCTTTGTGCCTCGTGCGAGACCTGCAGTACGCGCTGCCCGCAGGAGGTCGATCTCGCGGCGCTGATGGATGTGCTTCGTCGAATGGCTGTTGCCAAGGGGATAAAAGCCCCTGAGCCGGACATCCCCCTATTTCATGCCATCTTCCTCTCGAGCCTCCGTCGCTTCGGAAGGATCTTCGAACTCGAACTGATGGGAATGCGGAACGTGAGGAGTGGGCACTTCTTCAAAGACGTGCTGCTCGCCCCGGGAATCTTTCTTAAGGGGAAACTGGGCCTGTTGCCGCCGCGGACGCGCGGACGGCGGGGATTGCGGCGCGCGTTCGCGAAGATTCGTGACATGGAAAGGAACTCGCCATGAAGTACGCGTACTACCCGGGCTGTTCGCTGCATTCCACCGCCAAAGAATACGATATGTCCATCAGGGCCGCGTTCCGTGGCCTTAATATCGGACTCGAAGAGATTCCCGAGTGGGTGTGCTGCGGAGCCAGTTCGGCGCACGTGACCTCGGAGATTCTCGCCCATGCGCTCCCGGCGAAGACCCTGGCCGGCGTTGATCGAGACGCCAAGGGTGTGGTCGTTCCGTGCATCGCCTGCTACAGCCGATTTCGAACGGCCAACACCGCGCTTCGAGAGGACCCGGAGCTGCGCGCGCAGGTGAAATCGGCCGTCGGTGTGGTCTACAATGGCGAGATACCCGTTCGACATCCGCTGGATGTCATTGTCAATGACTACGGTCTCGACGCGATCCGCGAAAAGGTCAGCAAGGAATTGGCCGGCCTACGGGTAGCATCCTACTACGGATGCCTTCTCACTCGCCCCCCCGAGATTGCGTCGTTCGATCGTGATCCCGAAAACCCGACGTCGATGGACGATTTGGTGGTTGCACTGGGAGGTGAGGTCGCCGACTGGCCGTACAAGACTGAGTGCTGCGGTGCAAGCCTTTCGTTTACGCGAACGGACATCGCCCTTCGCTTGTCTCGTGACGTCTTGGCGATGGCTGCGGACGCCGACGCCGATTGCATCGCGGTCGCATGTCCGATGTGCCAATCCAATCTCGACTTGCGGCAGCGGGCGATCAACCGGAAGTACGGGACGTCGTTCGAGATTCCGATCATCTACTTTACGCAGCTCATCGGCTTGGCCCTCGGAATAGCACCTCGTGAACTCGGTCTGGGACTGCACTCGGTGAATCCGAAGAACCTGCTAAAGAAGAAGGCACTGGCCTAGGGAGGAGATCAGCGAATGGCAAGGATCGGCATCTTCGTCTGCCACTGCGGAACGAACATCGGCGCGACCGTCGACTGCGAAAGGGTCGCCAAAGAGGTCGCTGGTTTCCCAGGCGTCGTGTACGCGACGGCCTACAAGTACATGTGCTCCGACCCCGGCCAGACGCTGATCTCCACCGCAATTCGCGAGCACAACCTCGACAGGATCGTTGTCGCGGCATGCTCGCCGAGTTTGCACGAACCGACATACCGCGCGTGGCTGCAGAACGAGGGACTTAATCCGTACATGTTGGAGATGGCCAACATTCGCGAGCAGTGTTCGTGGGTGCACACCGATCGAGAAGCAGCTACCGAGAAGGCGATCCGCTTGATCGACATGGCACGCGCCAAAGTGGCCCGGGCGAAACCGCTGCATGAGATGGAGATCCCGGTGGAGCGCCGCGCACTGATTATCGGGGGCGGCATCTCGGGAATCCAGGCGGCGATCGACGTGGGGATGGCGGGATACGAGGCCGTCATCGTCGAGCGAGAGCCGACGATCGGCGGACGTATGGCGCAGTTTGACAAGACGTTCCCAACTCTGGACTGCGCTGCGTGCATTCTCACGCCGAAGATGGTCGCGGTGGCCCAGGACAAGAACGTGACTATTCACACCCATGCCGAGGTGGAAGAGGTCTCCGGCTACGTGGGCAACTTCGACGTGAAGATCCGCCTGCGCGCCAGATCTGTCGATGCCGACAAATGCACCGGCTGTGGGACATGTTGGCAGAAGTGTCCGACGAAGGTCCCGTCGGAATTCGATCAGGGGTTGGGACTGAGGAAGGCGATCTACATTCCGTTTCCTCAGGCGGTACCGCGAGTTCCAGTTATCGATCGGGATTCCTGCATCCACTTCAGAACAGGCAAGTGCGGCATCTGCCAGAAGATGTGCGAGCAGGGCGCCGTCGACTTCGAACAAGAGGACACGATTATCGAAGAGAGATTCGGAGCGATCATTGTCGCGACCGGATTCACCAATTTTGATGCATCCGTCTATGGTGAGTACGGCGGAGGGAAGTACGAGAACATCATCACTGGGCTTCAATTCGAGCGGATGGTCAATTCATCCGGACCCACCGGCGGAAAAATCGTCCGGCCGTCTGACGGCCGCGAGGCTAAGTCGGTCGTTTTCATCCAGTGCGTCGGATCGCGGGACAAATCGAAGGGTGTGCCTTATTGCTCGCGTCTTTGCTGCATGTACACGGCGAAGCAGGCGTTGCTTTTCAAGGAGCATGTTCCGGACGGAGAAGCCTACTCCTTTTACATGGACATCCGTGCGGCCGGCAAGAACTACGAGGAATTCGTTCGAAGGGCTCAAGAGGAATACGGCGTTCAGTACCTGAGAGGGAGAGTGTCGCGTGTGTTCGAGCATGACGGGAAGATGGTTGTCCGGGGAGCCGACACGCTTTCAGGTTCGAATATTGAGATAAAGGCTGACCTCGTGGTGTTGGTCACGGCCCTGGTTGCCAGGGAAGACGCGGTCGACGTCGCTCGGATGCTGGGGATTCCCTACGACCAACATCACCTGTTCACAGAAGCGCACACCAAGCTGGCGCCGGTGGAGAGCGTGACCCGCGGAATCTTCCTCACCGGGGCATGTCAGTCTCCGAAGGACATTCCGGACACAGTGGCAACAGCCTCTGCGGCATCAGCCAAGGCGCTGGCTCTATTCAATCACGATTTCATCACGAGTGAACCGCTGATCGCCAGCATCGAGCCAAGCTTGTGCAGCGGATGCATGGCTTGTGCCGATTCCTGTCCGTTCAACGCCATCGAGGAGTCCGAATGGACCGACCCGGTTACGCGTAAGAAAGTGAGAGTGGCACGGGTCGTCGAGAGCATCTGTCACGGATGCGGCAACTGCGTTGTTACCTGCCGATCGGGCGCTCCTAATATCGCAGGATTCAGCAATGAACAGATCTTCGACCAGGTAGAGGTTGCATAGGGAAGCCACTACAGCCACAGAACGCCGATTGGAGGATGAATAACGTGGACGACGAAACAGGCACCGCAACCAAAGAAGCGCAGACGATTGAAGGAAAGCAGTGGGAGCCGAATATCGTTGCCTTCGTTTGCCGATGGTGCTCGTACGCCGGCGCGGATCTTGCCGGTGGAAGCCGTATCAAGTATCCCGCGAACGTTAAGATCATCCGTCTTCCTTGTTCGGCTCGAATCGATCCCAAACTTGTTTGGCGGGCGCTTGAACAGGGAGCGGACGGTGTGCTCGTTTCCGGTTGCCATCCAGGGGATTGCCACTACACGAGTGGCAACATGTACGCGAGACGAAGAATGCAGATGTTCTACGAGTTGCTGAAGTTCCTTGGCGTCGAGCCAGGGAGGATTCAGATGAGCTGGGTGTCGGCCAGCGAGGGGCAAAAATGGGCTCAGGTGGTGTCGAGCGTCACCGAGGACGTAAGGAAGCTCGGTCCCGCCAAGTTCATCTGAGTTAGGAGAAGAGCAACCGATGCAAGAGATCACGAAGAGGATTCAAGACGAAGCGCGCAAGCTGCTCGGTGAGGGTCGTGTGAGAGCCGTGGTCGGTTACCGGCGTGGTTGGAAGGCTGAGGATGCCACTCCTTGTCTCGTGACCACCCAGGAAGGGGCGGACGGGCTCCTGTTCGATGCCTCGTGCCGCCACAACCTGGCGAAGTACCTCGTGGGGAGGGAAGGACTGTTCAAGTTCATCCCGACTGAAGAAGACGACTTGCCGGTTGCGATCGTGGCTCGTCCCGAAGTGCAGAGAACACTGGTGGCGATGATCAAGGAGAAGCGTTTCATTCGAAGCGATCTTGTTA
>CAZBSW010000162.1:0-5338 GCA_964494835.1 uncultured Thermotogae bacterium | reverse complement strand
GTACAGAGCTCGGTGACGCTAGAAGAGCGAATCGAGCAACGATGCTTTCAGAAGCATCGGATGATTGGCGAAACGAATGATCCCATTGCGATCGATGACAAACGTGTGCGGGATGGCGCTGATCCCGTATTCGCGTGCCACACCCTGCGAGGCAGTCGTCGATTCCCACAACGCCACCATGTCAGTGTAGCCGTTCTGCTTGAGGAAGGAGCTGGCAGCACTTGCGCTGCGATCGAGGCTCACACCGATCATCACCAACCCCTCGTCGCTGTACTCATCTGCCAACCGATGCAGTGTCGGCATCGATGCGCGGCACGGACCACACCAACTGGCCCAGAAGTCGAGTATTACTACATGACCACGGTACTGGGAGAGAGAGACGGTGTTGCCGTTTAGGTCCTTTAGGGTGAATGCGGGAGCGGTGTCGCCTACCGCCGTGCCGATGGTGGCGGTGCTCTGTTCCTGTCCAGTCGAAGCAGGGACGTTCTCCGCCTCGTCCTCTATCGATGTCGGCACCGTTGATACATCCTCCGCCACGGTCGGTGCCGTGCTCTGATCAGACATGGGCAGACTCGCCGTCCCAGTGTCCTTTGTCGGTACCGATCGCCGCGAGATCAAGCTCCAGGAGATCACACCCGCTACCACCACTAGGACCACGATCAGGAATGGGATTACCCATCGTTCCTTCCCGTCCTTTTCTTCCATGTCACCTACCCTTCCTCTTCTACACGCCACGGTTTTGTGCTATACTGTTGCCATACAATAGTATAATCTTATGATATTGTCAACCGAGATGATGAGATGACAAACGGAGAATGTCGCTTGATATCAGAATTCATCGCCGTTCTCGCCAATCCCTATCGTGTCGGCATTCTGTGTGCGTTGTTCGAAGGTGAGAAGAGCGTCGGCGAGATCGCCGATATCGTAAACCTTTCATCCGCACATGTGTCTTCACACCTGCGCATCCTCTATGATCGCGGTTACCTGGAACGGCGGCAGGAATGGAAACACGTCTTCTATTCTCTCCGACTTCCTCAAGTAAGACAGCTTCTCGATACGGCCGCCGCGCTCGCTGCCGGTGATTGTCGCTAGCGGCTGTTTGACGCCCCCTCTTCCGATTACGTATTTGAACCATCGCGTCGTCTATCGTTACTCACTTATGAAAGGAGGCCGAGATGATGGCGCTATCGGGTAGAATCGAATCGGATCAGGCACTCATAAGGTATCGTCAGCTTCTCCGCCGACGGCTGTTCACGGCGTGTCCGACAAACGCACACGGCGATCGGACGGTCGCCACGAAGATACGGGCAAGAAGCGATGCGGTAAGGCGCTTTGCCGATGCGACGCGCTAGGGAGGAAAATTGGCACAGGAGCGCAACTTACTGGCACGCGTGGCGCGGAAGGATGAAGCCGCGTTCCAACAGCTTTACAACGAGTTCGCGCGGCGCGTGTTCCGTTATGCCCTCACCCTGTTGCGGAACCAGCATCTTGCCGAGGAGGTGGTGCAGGAAACGATGATCACGGTATGGGACAAGGCAGAAACCTATGGAGGCAGATCGCAGGTGTCAACGTGGATTTTCGGCATCGCGCGCAACAAGTCGTACGCTCTCATGCGCTGCGAAGATAAAGGAAACCGCGTACCCGACGAAAAGCTAATCATCGCCGATCCTGCACCGGCGATCGAACGGAAGGAACACGTCCTCGCTGCCCTCGACCGACTGCCGCCCGACCAACGCGAGATCATCTTTCTCACCTTCTATGAGAGCCTTCACTATAAGACGATCGCCAAATTACTGGGCATCCCGGAGGGGACGGTTAAATCGCGCATGTATCTGGCGAAAAAGAAACTGGCGGAGGCATTGACATGACCGATTGCGATCGGATACGAGAACTCATCCCTTGGTATGTAAACGGAACTCTTTCCAGTGACGAGGGGGCGGAAGTGGCGGGGCACATCGTTTCTTGCGCCGATTGTCGCGACGATCTGGCTCAGACGGTGCGGATGTCGCTTGCGGTCAAGGGAGCGATCGAAGAGCTGCCGAACGTTCCGGCGCACGTGGAAGAGGCAGTAAGGAACGGAAGAGACGAGATTCCGCTCGGCAGAATGGACCTCGGCTCATTCCTCCTCGGCCTCTCACTGGGGCTTTCGGTAACAAAGCGGGGTCGCCCACGGGTAACAAGCAGTCTGCGTCTACTTGGACGTCAGGTTTCGATATACAAGACAGAAGAAGGAGGAGACTGATGGATAGACACGATGTAGAAGATCTTCGCGAGGTATTGAATGTCGTATCGGACAAAGTACCCTCGCTGCTGCGCGGGATACGCGACATTCTCTACTCGAAGGAATCGGCGGAGAACATGGCCGAATCGGTCGGCACGTTCTATAAGAAACTCATGGAAGCGGGTATACCGCGCGAGGATGCGCTCGATATGGCGCGCGGATACATGATCAACCTCCGCGACATCCTCGGGAACAAAGACAAAGGCTTCAACTTCAACCTCGGTGATTTCAAGAAGAAGCACGGCAGGGATGATGAGGAGGAAGAAAGCTGAGGCGCGCACTGAACGTGTTGTCAATAGCCGGATCGATCGGCAAGATCACCGCCAAAGTCGGCGGCGTCGCAATCGGACTCATCTTCCGACGTTGCCGATCGACGCGAGCCTTTGCCCGTCGATTGCGCCGAATGGGAATATCGGAGACCGAAGTGGATCTGTTCGCCCATGATTACGATAACATGGTGCGACTTCCCCCACTGCGCCAGTTGTTGAGAAAGAAACCCACCGGCAAATAGCGGGCCCCAAGCGAGAAAGGAGCGAAATCATCGCCCTTCACATGGGGTCTGTTTTCTTTGTAATCACGATTGATCGCGTCTCTCTCGGCACATATAATCACGACGAACGGGGAGTGGCGCAGCCTGGTAGCGCGCCTGCTTTGGGAGCAGGAAGTCGCTGGTTCAAATCCAGTCTCCCCGACCAGGAATGGTGATCCAAACCGTGAGCGAACAACTCTATCGTGTTTCTCTTTACCGCCGCTACCGGCCGCAGCGCTTCGCCGAAGTGGTGGGGCAGGATGAGATCACACGCACGCTCAAGAACGCGGTTCTCACCAACGAAGTGGCACATGCATATCTCTTATCCGGCGAACGGGGAATCGGAAAGACTTCCATCGCCCGTATCCTGGCGCGCGTGGTGAACTGCCTTGCACCGGTGGATGGTGAACCGTGCAATGAATGCGCCAACTGCAAGACCGTCATCGCCAATCGCTCGCTCGACATCATGGAGATCGACGGCGCCTCCAACCGCGGTATCGATCACATCCGCCGCCTGCGGGAAGAGGTTGCGTTCGCTCCCACCGATTTGAAGACAAAGGTGTACATCATCGACGAGGTCCACATGCTCACCAACGAGGCGTTCAACGCCCTGTTGAAGACGCTCGAGGAGCCGCCGGCGCACGTTGTATTCATCTTTGCCACCACCGAACCTCACAAGTTGCCGCGCACGATCATCTCCCGCTGTCAAGCATTCGACTTCCACAAGATTCCACCGGATAAGATCGCGGCACAACTGGCTGCAATTGCGAAATCGGAGGGGTTCACCATTGGAGACGACGCCCTCGCCATCATCTCAGAACGCGCAAACGGCGGCATGCGTGATGCCATCGTCATGCTCGAGCAGGCGTCGAGCTACGCCACCGGCGAGATAACGGCCGAGTTGCTTTACAACATGCTTGGCCTCGTCGGCCACGAAGCGCACGAAAGGTTCCTTAATTCCCTGGAGACAGGCGATGCTAAGACTGTGCTCGCGACGATCGATTCGCTCGTCGATCGGGGCAAGGACCTGGAAGTCTTCCTCGGCGACATCGTGCTCGTCGTCCGCAACCGGCTGGCTGCCGGGACCGGTGATACGGCAAGGGACATCGCCATCTGTCGCGGACTGCTCGACGTAAAACAGGACATATTCCGATCGCTCGATCGCCGCATCATGCTCGAGGTGGGCCTGCTTTCCCTGATGGACAAGCTTGGTGGCGTGCAACCCGCGGGCAAGACCACCTCTGGCAGCAAGGAAGCAACAATCGAGCCGGAGAAGCCGAAACCCGCCGCACCGAAGAAGACGAAGAAACCGGAACCGACCATTTCGTCCAATGATAGCGCCATGGCAGAACCGACGCCCACTCCTGCGCCGGAACCGGAACCCGTTGTCGCGTCCGATGCAGCAGCCGCTGCTGCAGAGACAGTGGCAACGCAAGAGCAAGCGGCGTCGGACGATCCATTCGCGCAGAAATGGCGGGCTCTGCTCGAACAGATCGAACAGGAACGGATTGCAATCGCCGCCTTCCTCTCCGAGGGAACGCCTCACCTTTCCGAAAGCAAGTTGACGGTCTCCTTTCACCCCGATCACACATTCCACAAAGAGAGCCTGGAAAAAGCGGCCAACTTGCAGTATCTTGCCGGCATTGTGCACCGTCACCTGGGCGACGACTGCTACGTGGAGATAGAACTTGACGACGGAGTGGAACGAAAACGGACACCGAGCGAGGCGTTGCGGGAAAAAGTCGATCTCGTCCGCCAGGCGTTCGACGGAACGATCATAAAGGAGGGATGATGAAGGGAATGGCCAATATGGGGAATCTGATGCGCCAGGCGAAGAAACTCCAGGAGGAACTGGAGAAGAAACAGGCCGAGATCGAGAAGATGAAGATCGACGCAAGCGCCGGCGGCGGTATGGTCACGGCGACCGTCAACGGACGCGGCGAACTCCTCAACCTGACTATAGAGAAAGAGGTTGTTGATCCCGAGGATGTGGAAATGCTCGTCGATCTCGTCATCGCCGCCGTTCAGGAGGCGCAGAGGAGCGCCCAGCAAAAGGCCCAAGACACCCTCGGTCCGCTGGCGCAAGGCATGAACCTCCCTGGGATGCCCGGCCTATGATCGGACCGCTGGAGAATCTGATAGACCAGTTCAAGTCCCTGCCCGGCATCGGGCGCAAGGGCGCGGAACGGATCGTCTTCTATCTATTGAGCGCCCCGCCGGAGGCGGTGGAGCGGCTGTCGCAGGCGATCGGCGACATCAAGACGGCGGTCCATCGCTGCAGCCGCTGTCACAACTTTGCCGTCGACGACCTGTGCGACATCTGCGCCAACCCCAAGCGCGACCAAGACAAGATATGCATTGTCGGCCAGCCTTGGGAGATACTGAAGATCGAACGCACCGGCGTCTACCGCGGCCTGTATCACGTCCTCGGCGGCCTGATATCGCCGATGGAAGAAGTCGGCGCCGCCAACCTCACGATCGACGACCTCGTTCGCCGTGTGAAAGAAGAGAATACAACGGAGGTTATC
>CAZBSW010000161.1:0-5340 GCA_964494835.1 uncultured Thermotogae bacterium | reverse complement strand
GCCTGCTTAGCGGCTCCCCGAGGCTTATCGCAGCTAGCCACGTCCTTCATCGCTTTCAGCTGCCAAGGTGTCCACCATTTGCCCTTACTGCGCTTGTATGATACACACTCTATTCACTTGTCAAGGACCTTCCACGCCCTTACGGAGCGCAAACAAAAAGTCTACCATCCGTCGTGTCTTATGTCAACTCACACGGGGATTCGACGCAGGGAAATTTACCAGAGGCAGGGGTGTTTGTCAAGAGATAGCTCAACGTTCCAGTGGTTGGGCATTACATTAGATTCTGGCATTTTCTAGAGCGAGAAGGTGCTCCTTTAATGCAACACCACCGTTGAACCCGACGAGTGCGCCGTTCTTACCAATAACGCGATGGCAGGGGATAAAGATGGGAATTGGATTGACATTGAGCGCTGCTCCGACGGCGCGCGCGGCACGCGGTCTCCCGATCGCAGTGGCAATCTCACCATAGGTTCGGGCCTTTCCGTATGGGATACGCCGTGTCTCATCCCACACCGCTCGCTGAAACGACGTACCGTGCAAATCGAGAGAAACGGAGAACGTACGTCGCTCCCCCGCGAGGTATTGGCGCAACTGATGCACCGGGCCTGCTGCATCACCTTTGTCCAAAGCGATCTCCAATCCAAGACGCTGAGAGAGCGTCGCCAGCGGCAGTCCGTGCAGATCGAGAAAGAAGACGCTTTCTTGTGAGTAAATCAGCGTGAAGCGGCGATCCCGCCATGTAAGCGGCGTTGCGGAGAGTTCGGTCGGTCTCATCTGCTCGCTTGCGGCTCCTCTTCCGAGAAGTGAAAAACCCTGTAGGTTTCGACTTCTATCGCCGGGTCACTACGCCAGCAAGCCCCTGGTGCCCCCTGTTTCTCGCACAGGCTGGTGAGAAACTCCGCCGGGTCTGGCAGCGAATCCCAAACCTGCGGAAGATACGTTGATGTGCCGTAGCGGGTATGCAGGATCACGCCATCCTTGCCAGGGACAAGTCGAGCGATGAGATCCTCTGGGCCGGAGAAATGAAGTGGTCGTGGTCGCTCGAGCACGCTGATCTCGATTTTGATCAGGTCAACTTCCGACGGCCGCACCGGAGGGAATCGCGGATCTCTTGTTGCTGCCAACACGACGTTTCGCAGGACGTTCTCATACAGGGGCTCATGCGCGTCGAACGAATCGAGCATGCACCCACGTAGAACACCATTCTCGGTAAGAGTGACGAAGCAAGCGGCGCTCTGCTTCAGGGCGGACGTAAGCAAAGCCGCATCAATCGCCGGTTCCGGTTCACCAGTAGCACATTGTTGCAGTCGATTGCGCGCTAGCTGAAGTACGGTCGCCTGCTCGGCCGGGGATAGAGAGAGCAACCCAGCATCTTTTCGTGTAGCCATCAGATTCACCGCCGCCAGGACAACAATTGCAATCGTCGCAGCAACAAGCACCACCCTGACGGCATCAACCATCTCCCCTCCACAGATCTCACGATAGCCCCATTCGCGGCCGTAGTCAACCTGCACATTCCACCTGACTGTTCTCCCCTTGACACGGTGATGTTTCATAGCTACAATACTTTCGCCACCGGAAAGTTTCTTTCCGTACGGGAAGGGGAAAAATGGAGAATTCTAAAGGAGCTCTTGGAGAGCGACTCCGCCAACTTCGCCGGGAACAGGGCTTGACGCTGAGGGAGCTTGCAGAACGGATCGGTAAATCCGAAAGTTATCTCAGCCGTGTTGAACACAACCGTATCGATCTGACACTAAATACATTGAAAGAAATCGCTGATCAACTTGGTCGGCCGATTACTCATCTACTGGATAACGATTTACTTACCACAGACGATCTAATCAAGCGCGGGACTCACCGCCGATTGGTCATTTCTTCAGTTCTTGAATACGAGATCCTTTGTTCCTCTAACCAAGAGATATCACTATTTCGGATGATCCTCAAGGAAGGAGGAAACAGCGGAGACAAGCCATATTGTCATCAGGGAATTGAAAGCGGAATTATGCTGAAAGGCCGCGTGCGCGTTGTGGTTGGTAGTAATGAGTATGTCTTAGAAGAAGGTGATAGTTTAACTTATCATTCTGAACAACCGCATTGGTTTGAAAACGTGGGAAAAGGTGATGCTATTGCGATTTGGGCGGTTACTCCCGCCACCTTCTAATCCTATAAGAGCCAATAGGAGGGCAAGTCGTGCTCCGCTACGAATATGAAGTTGGTAAAGCTGCCGACATTTTGGTGCGGGATCTGTTTCGCTTGCAGCGGGAAGAGACGTTTGTTATCACGGCAGATACAGAAAGTGATGCCCGTGTAGTCAATGCTACTGCCCGGGCAGCGTTCTCTGCGGGGGCAAAGCCGATGGTTATCTGGATCCCATCTCCGCGTGGAGTTGGCAAAGCAGCAGATCCGATGCTTCCCGTCGATGCGCTCACCGGTGCCCTCACCGGTGCTGATGCGTGGGTGGAACTCAACAACCAATGGCTACTTTACTCGACACCTTACGAGATTGCCCTCCAAAGGAACGATCACCTGCGGCATCTATGCCTTGTGGGAATGAATGTTGATATGTTGATCCGTTGCGTCGGGCGGATTGATTTCAAGACACTAACGCGCTTTCAGAAAGCCTTTGTTGCCAAACTCCACGCCGCGGAACATGTTCAGATTACGACTCCTGCGGGAACAGACGTTTCCTTTGATCACATTACTGATCGACCGATCAAATGTCGGCTAGGACAGGCCTATCGCCCTGGCTCGGAGATGTTGGCGGGACAGATTAGTGTTGCTCCTGACTTCCTGTCAATTCAGGGAAGAATCGTGTTTGATGGATCTCTCGTACCACCTGTTGGCTTATTGGAAGATCCTATCCGTCTTCAAGTAGACCAAGGCGCCATCAAGCAGATCGAGGGCGGGAAACAAGCAAAGACATTTGAAAAATGGTTAAGGGAATTCAACGACCCCCAGATGTTTAGATTCGCTCATGTCTCTTACGGATTCAATCCGGGAGCCAAGTTAAGCGGCAATATCTTAGAAGATGAACGGGTATGGGGAGGCACAGAGTGGGGAATCGGGAGCGTGGGGCCGACATTGTTGCCTCCTAATGGTATTCCAGCGCCTTCCCACTGCGACGGGACATGCCTCAGCTCGTCAGTGTGGCTAGACGGACAGGCGGTTACGCAAGAAGGGCAGGTTGTAGACGAAGATCTACTGCCGATGGTTGAGAAGTTGATGCGCTACTCATAAGGATGGTTAAGAACTTCATGCTTTCGGTGGGATTAATCCGGGTAATCAGCTTGAACAGCGGGGAAGAACAAGAAACCCATGCCCGACTGATGATGCGATGCTATCCATCTCTTAGAGTATCCACCGAAGCGATAGAAGGATTTCCGGATGGACTCTACAACGATGATCTTGTTGCAAAGGCAATTCCTGCTATTCTGAGCGCCGCAGCGAAGCTCGCTCCTCAAGTTGATGCGCTGGCAGTGAGCTGCGCTGAGGACCCTGGAATAGCCGAACTGCGTAAACGATATCAAATTCCTGCAATTGGAGCTGGAAGTGCGCTTGCGTGGGCCACCCGAGGGCTTAGCAGCCACATAGGTGTTCTGACGATCACATCGCAGCTTCCCGCTCCCTTGCAAGAAGCTTCCCGGGATTGTGACTTTGTGTGGACGCAAGTGGACGGCGTGCAACAGACAACCGATCTAGAAAGTGCTGAGCAGCGGGTCCTCGCGGCAGCTTCAGACCTAGTTAATCAAGGATGCAATGTGTTGGGACTTGCCTGTACTGGCTTCAGTACCCTTGGTATAGCCCTACGCTTGGTGGAAAGGCTGGCTGTTCCCGTAGTGGACCCAGTAGTGGCAATGGGGGCCTTGCTAAGCATTATTGAAACTCCCTCACGAAGGAGGTGATGGAGGAAGCCATCACAGATAGCATATGATATTGCCCGATTAGTTTAGGAAAGGTGAACAGAAAGGAGGTATTAGATGCCAATATTGAAATGGTCTGCGGTAGTAATTCTGGCGCTTGGAATGAGCTTGGCTATCGTCTTTGGGGTCGGAGCACAATCTCAGACTGATGGCGGAGGAACAGCAGTGATGTCTCAGCCTAAGTCTGGAGGGACCCTAATCATGGGACTGGGTGAGGAACCGGACACTCTTGATCCTAACAAGACAAACCGGTTCCATTCCTACGTAGCGCTGAGCTATGTAATAGAGCCGTTGTTCACTTTGAATAAGGACTTCGAGCCTGTGCCGCTACTTGTTGACTCCTATGACTGGAGTAGCGACAAGCTGACGATGACCGTCGATCTTAAGCATGGGATTCTCTTTCACAATGGCCAGGAAATGACGTCGAAGGACGTCAAGGCCTCGTATGAGCGCTACTTCAGCATTTCGCCTCTAGCCACTTACCTACCGCCGAAGAAAGGTGGAATCGTTGAGATCGATACACCCGACCCCTACACTGTGGTATTCCACTTTGAGCGGCCGAAACCGCTGGCTCTCTTCTATATGGCCGACGCTCACCTTGGGATCATGCCCGCCGACTGGCTAGCCGCCACTCCGGACGAGCAAGTTGGAGTCAAGTCGCTAGTCGGAACTGGTCCGTTCAAGTTTGTGAAGTGGATCCGGGGAGACCGAATAATCTTCGAGCGGTTCGAGGATTACCACCACGGTCCTGAATTCGTGAGCAATAAGGGGCCAGCGTATGTCGAGCAGCTTGTGATGCGGATCGTCCCCGAGGATGCCACGATGATCGCTGAGATCATGGCAGGGAATATTGATCTCACGTTTGACGTGCCGCTCTCTGCGTATAAACAGCTAAGCGCAATGAAGAGCGTGAACGTGCTCTCTGCACCTACGTATAGCATTCAGTACCTTGTCTGCAACATGGAGAAAAGCGTGTTTACCGACCAGCGCGTGCGTCTTGCGATCGCACACGGGATCAACCGGGATGAGATCGCGAAGGCAGCATGGTTCGGCGTCGGTTCTCCTCTGTACGGTCTGGTGGGGCCCGCCACAACTGGCTATTGGAAGGGAATGCCGGACATCGCGTACAAGTACGATCCAGCAAAGGCAGAAGAATACCTGAAGGAAGCTGGGTGGGTTGACACCAACGGTGATGGTATCTGCGACAAGAACGGAAAGAACTTGGAGCTCACTCTTATTACGTTCTCCAATATCGACCAGTGGAAGCGAGCTGCGGAAATCGTACAAGCGCAGCTTGCGAAGATCGGGATCAAAGTCAACCTGGAAATGGCGGAAGTGGGAGCTACCTATGATCGCGCCGACTCAGGAGACTACGACCTTGGCATCTTCCGAAACACTTGGTGGATGGGACAGCCTTACC
>CAZBSW010000160.1:0-5341 GCA_964494835.1 uncultured Thermotogae bacterium | reverse complement strand
CTTCTATGGTCTGTACGGCGTCCCGAGCGGCATGAACCGCGTCAAGGTTGCCCCGGGGGTTGCGACGTGCAAACCAGTCCGCGACTGCCGTGGTCACTGCGTCGAGGCTCAACGTGCTGTCGACGCGACACCACGCCCCGAGCATTGCGGTGCTGGGGATCGGCTGGCCGACCAAGCGGTTGGCGATCTCCGTTGCGTCCACCCAGGCCACACGAAGCGGAACTGAAGCGGCCACGGCAGGGCGAGTCGGCGTGTTGATGAGGATCAGGCCTCCCGGCTTGATTCCTGCAAGGGTTTCGGGTCGAGTGAGAAGGGTGGGATCAAATACGAGGACGGCGTCGGGTGCTCGCGCTGCGGTACGCAGCAGAATTGGTTGATCATCGATTCTGAGGTACGAACGAACGGGTGCTCCTCGACGCTCAGGTCCAAACTCGGGAAACGCCTGTGCCGTCTTGTGTTCGAGTAGGGCGGCGTTGGCCAAGATCCGAGCAGCGGTGAGTCCCCCCTGGCCTCCACGACCGTGAATGCGGATTTCTCTCATGAGTCCCATACCTCCGGATTGATGAGATGCTTGGGGCGTCGACCAGCCAACACGTCGAGCAAGCCCGTTGCCGCATCGACGGCCATGCGCACCATTGCTTCACGGGTGTGTGCCGACATGTGCGGGGTCAGAACGACGTTCTCCATCGTGAAGAACGGGTGGTCTAGCGGCGGTGGCTCGTGCGCGTAAACGTCGGTTCCAAGTCCAGCGATTGTCCCCTCGCGTAGCGCTTGAACCAGCTCAGACTCGTTCACGACCGCTCCCCGAGCTAGGTTGATCAGGAATGCCGTTGGCTTCATCCAAGTCAACTCTCTCCGTCCAATCATCCCTTGTGTCTCCGGTGTGAGCTGGCAGTGGAGGGTGATGAAGTCGGATTCACGGAACAGTCTCTCCCAGCCCCTGGTCTGCTCAACTCCATCTGGAAAACGATCTGGCGGGAGGTACGGATCGAAGCCTAGGATGCGCATGGAGAAAGCGGCACGAGCCTTGCGCGCGACCTCGCTCCCGATCCGTCCCATCCCGACGATCCCGAGTGTCTTCTCCCAGAGTTCTGTCCCTATGTACTCGTTACGCACCTCAAAGTGTCCGTTCCGCGCAGCGCGATCGGCGCGCAAGATCTGTTTTGCGAGTATGATCATGAAACCGATGGCGTGTTCGGCTAGCGGCTCGAGATTCGAATAGGGGCCATTCACCACGGGAATGCCACGTGCTGTTGCGGCAGCGACTGGTATCTTGTCGACGCCAACGCCGTGTCTGGCAATGACTTTGAGATGGCGCCCAGCCTGAAGAACGGCCTCAGAGATCTCGGCGGTTCGGACGATCAAACCCACACAATCAGGGATCAGCGAGAGCAGCGTTCGCTCTTCTGTGTTCGGGGCCTCGATGACTTCCAAACCGGCATCGTGCAGCAGTCGAACACCGTGTTCATCGATCGGTTGAACAAGAAGGACACGGCCTTGCAGATTGGTTCTTAGCATGTGAGGTTACCTCGCTTCTTTTCGACGCCCCGTGTCGTAACCAACGCGACTCCTGTACCAGCGATATCCCCGATGACCCTCTGGCCGATCTTGACAGGAGCTTCTGTAACGACAGCGCGTGTCTTGCGCAGGCATTCGGTCACACTGGTTAGGGGGACCGGTCTTGTGGTGCGGACGCTAACGAGTGGGCGAACGCCGCCCTTGACTCGCACGGTCGTGGTCACGGTGCGAACTGGTGCCGCGATCTCTTCCGTGGCGTAATCCATTCCTTTGGGACACAGATTCCCGGTCACATTGAGGATCACCGGTGCTTTCTCTCCGGTCTCCCACTCGATCTCAAGCTCACAGCCGTTGGGACAGAGAATGCAGGTCAGCTCTAATTGGTTCATTCCATGGTCACCTCGATTGGGTCGCCCGAACGCACAACCAACCGCGGGAGGGTCAGGCGCACCATCTCGGCGGGGTGGGCTCGCCGTTTTGCGATCTCGAAGCATGTGTCTCCGTTCGTTCGCACCGTGATCCGACAGTCGCGTGCCGGGTGGGTGACACGCAGCGATAGCTCAAGGTGCTCGGACGAACATGGGATACTTTGAGGAAGCACGTATCGGACGCCGCTTCCCGCGTGCACTTCAGTCGATGGCCCATGCACGTATCTTGCACCCGCTGCGAATTGCGCCGCACTGCGTCCGGCGCGCTCCCCTTCCGCCGCGGCCCAGTCCGCCACATCATGAATGTGAAGCACATTTCCGCAGGAGAAGACGCCGGGGATCGAGGTCATGAGGGACCTGTCCACCCGTGCTCCGCCGGTGACTGGGTCGAGATGGATCCCAGCCTGCCGCGACACCTCATTTTCAGGGATCAGGCCGATGGAACAGAGGAGCGTATCGCACGCAAGGTTGAATTCGCTTCCCGCGATCGGATGGCCCATACCGTTGACGTGGGTGACGGCGACCCCCTCCACTCGGTTCGATCCATCGATTCGAGAGACGGTATGCGAGAGGTGAAGCGGGATGCCGTAGTCATCGAGACACTGTTTGATATTGCGGGTCAAGCCACTGTGGTAGGGGAGTTTCTCAAGAATGGCCTCGACGTGTGCGCCTTCCCATGTGAGGCGACGGGCCATGATTAGTCCTACATCTCCCGAGCCCAGAATGACGACGTTCCGTCCGACGAGGAGGTTGGCCTCGTTGACTAGCCACTGGGCGACGCCTGCTGTGTACACCCCAGCCGGTCGCTGACCCGGCATGAGGATCATGCCGGGGGTCCGCTCCCGGCAACCCATGGCGAGCACGATAGCGCGGGCCCGCAGGGGATATCGAGCGCTATGTGTGGTGCAGATGAGCTCGCGTGATCGATCAAGCGCTGCCACCAGCGTGTCAGTCCGTATATCCACGTGAGCTGCACAGACACGCTTGATGTAGCGTTGCGCGAACTCCGGGCCGGTCAGCGCCTCGTTGAAGGCGTGGAGACCGAACCCGTCGTGAATGCACTGATTGAGGATCCCGCCAAGGGTGTGGTTGCGCTCGATCAGAGTGACGTGCGCACCCTCTTCAGCGGCACTGGCCGCCGCAGCGAGCCCGGCAGGACCTCCCCCGATCACCGCGACATCGAAAGCGTAGTCAGTCATCGCGTGGCTCCTTCGCATACCCTGCAAAGAGCAGTGATCGCGCATCTTTAAGTCGAAACTTTTCTGCCGGCCATCCGCGCTCTCCTCGGAGAAGTTCGACAAGGCGGGGAAGGCAATACCCACCGTGACACCTGCCCATCGTGACGCGTGTGCGGTACTTGAGCCCGGCGAGCGTTTCCACGCCCAACGGATTGCCGAGTGCTGCGAGCACCTCATGGCGAGTGACCCCTTCGCACCGACAGACGATCTCGCCGTGATCGGGGTGGGACGCTACAAGAGTCTGTTTCTCGTTCTCTGGGAGGGAGTCGAAGCGCTGTGGCCAAACGTACGGTACAAGCTCCTCTTGCGGCTTACGGTCGAAGTGCTCGCGCGCACCCATGATGTCCTCGACCACGGTGCGGGCAATTGCGGGGGCGGCAGAGAGAGCCGGGGATTCGAGACCCAAGAGGTGGACTAGACGCGGATGTCGTGGGGACTCCTCGATGAAGAAGTCGGCGTAACCTCCCTGATCGGGCGCGGTGAGCTTTGCGCGGACTCCCGCGTAAGTCCCGATGACCTTGGCGCGCGGGAACGCCGGCCACATCTCTTGCGCCTCGTGCACGAGCCGGTCGAGGACATTTGCGGTGCAGCTGTAGTCCTCTCTGCTCGAAATGTACTCGGCGGAGGGGCCGACGAGGATGTTTCCTTCTGTCGTCGGTGACAGATGAACGCCCAGGCCGCCGCTTCCGACCTGCGGAACCGGATAGATGAGGAGACGCAGCGTTTCCCCAACCTCGCGATCGAGAACGAGATACTCCCCCCGGCAAGGGTAGACCTGGGGAAGCGCGGAGTCGATCGTTCGTCCGAGATCTCCGGCCACGACGCCGGCGGCGTTGATGACCCACCGCGCCCGAAGCGGCCCGGAGTCGGTGTCTAGCACGAAATTCCCTTTCGCCTCTCGAATGCGACGAACATAGCGACCGAGAAAGAAACGGACCCCGTTGAGGCAGGCGTCCTCGGCAAAGGCGATGGTGGCAGCATATGGGGAAACCACCGCACTTGACGGTACATGGAGCGCAGCGATCGCACGGAGGCCCGGCTGGAGCGCCTCTACCTCCGCTGCGCCGATCACGCGCAAGCCTGAAACGCCGTTTGCATCTCCTTGGGCGCGAAGGGCCTCCAGGCCGTCGAGTTCGCGGGCATCGAGGGCGGTGACCAGCTTGCCCGGCGTTTCTACGGGAAGGCCGATCTCGGCGCACCAACTTTGGAAGGTTTCGCGGCCCTCCATGCACAGCCGCGCCCGTAGACTTCCAGGGGAGTAGTTGATTCCGGAATGGAGGACCCCCGAGTTGCGGCAGCTGGCACCCAGCCCCACGTCCGCTGCCCCGTCG
Organism: uncultured Thermotogae bacterium; assembly: GCA_964494835.1. Taxonomy (GTDB): domain Bacteria; phylum Bipolaricaulota; class Bipolaricaulia; order UBA7950; family UBA9294; genus M55B144. The sequence goes on along the minus strand of CAZBSW010000160.1, from coordinate 826 downwards.
GCGACCGCAACACGCAGGCGGAGGCGACTCAGGCGGCGCGCGAGACTTGAACCGACAATGCCCGCTCCGACGATCGCGCAGTCCCAAATCAGGTGGCCCTCACCCATGTCGCTCTTATTCAACTCTTTCGTGCTTCCGTTTACCACGTGGCTCCTTCCCTTCACTGCGGGGGTGGGGCAGTTTGCATCGAATGTGTGCAAGGCATGCCCCACCTCTTCTTCCGTGGTACCGCAACTGGGTTGTGGTCATCGGAAGAGGTCTGTGACCTCCTTCCAGGGGATCTCCGTGTCGACCCAGAAACAAACGCGATAGACGTAACGCAAGGCGAGCTTCAGAATTTCGTCGAGTTCTTTCGCATCCTCAATTGGATGTTTCAGGCTTGTAGCTACGGAGTCGATAACCTTCGGTATCTCTTGGAATCGGTAGTAGCGGGGCCATTGTTCCGCATAGGCAGCGAGAATCCCGCCTGCGACTTTTGAGATCGCTTCGCTACCAACTTCCTCGCTGTCATGAATCGCCCGAAGTCGTGTTAGGATATCCGCAAGCTCACGAGTCTCAGCGTCAGCATAGATCTTGACGGAGCCATTCTGTTCGAAGGCTCCGAGAACTTGGGAAAGGTGCTTGACATCGGCTGGTTTCTCGAACCAAATCCTCTCGATCTCGGCTTCGAGGAGGTTCTTTGCGTTCTTGAAGACCTGGCTAGCCATCATGCCTCCTCTGCTTTGAACAACCGGATGCGTTGTCCGGATCTCTCCCAAACCCGTCGCGCGGCTCGTCCCAGCCCATCGAGGTTGCTTTCGACGATAGCGAACCGACAGGTGGGACC
>CAZBSW010000159.1:0-5384 GCA_964494835.1 uncultured Thermotogae bacterium | reverse complement strand
GTGTAGGACTGGACAACGTCAATGTAGATCACGCAAAGGCAAAGGGAATCGCCGTTCGCAACACTCCGGCAGCGAGTTCGAACTCGGTCGCCGAACTGGCCCTCGGTCATCTCATCTCTCTCGCCCGCCACATCGCTCGCGGGACGGTCTCTGTAAAGTCGGGAAAATGGGAGAAGAAGGCAATGAAAGGGGTGGAGGTCGCAGGGAAGACACTCGGAATCGTGGGAATCGGCCGCATCGGCCAGTCACTTGCCGGCAAGGCGGCCGCCCTTGGCATGCGCGTCATTGCATTTGATAAGTTCGTCTCGAATAGCCCGCTCCCCGATATCGTCCGTATGGTCCCGTTCGAGGAGCTGCTATCATCGAGCGATTTTATCTCTCTTCACATTCCGTTCGATCCCGCCGCGGGAGCCACTATCGGAGAAGGTGAGATTTCGATGATGAAGGACGGTGTACGCATCGTAAACTGTGCCCGCGGTGGCGTGATAGATGAGGACGCTCTCGCCGCAGCGTTGGCATCGGGCAAGGTGGCGGGCGCCGCTCTCGACGTATTCGCCAACGAGCCTCCGGCGGCCGAGCGGCCGCTGTTCGCACAGGAGAACGTTTCATTCACCCCGCATATCGGCGCATCCACAGTGGAAGCACAGGCGCGCGTCGGTGCGGAGGCGGCAGCCACGGTCATCGAATTCGCCCGATCATTGTAGGAGGAACATGGCTCACATCATTCCGTTTCGCGGCATTCGCTACAACCCCACCACCGCCGGCAACGCAGACGACCTTGTCACACAACCGTACGACCGCATCGACGAGAAGGAACAGGCAGCCTATTACGCGCGCAGTCCGTACAATGTCGTCCGCATCATCAAAGGGAAGAAAGAACCAACAGACAACGGCGAGAATGTGTATACCCGTGCTGCCGCGTTTTTCGCGGACTGGATCTCGCACAAGATCATTGTTCGAGATTCAGTTCCTTCGCTGTATGTCTACCACCAGGAATACACCTTCGGCAAAGAGCGGCTGACGCGCAGAGGCGTGATCGCGCTCGGGAAGCTCGAGCCGGAAAAGGTGCACGCACACGAGAAGACGCTGACCGGTCCGAAAGAGGATCGATTGCGTTTGATGCGTGCAACAGAAGCAAACTTTGGGCACATCTTCATGCTCTACTCCGACCCGGAACGGCGCGCCGATCGGGTGCTCGCAGAGGCAATCGCCGGTCTTTCCCCCGCCATCGAGGCACGCGACGACTTTGGAAATGCCCACCGCGTTTGGCAGGTGACCGATACAGACGTAATCTCCGCCGTACAGGAGGCGCTATCCGATCGCGATCTGTACATCGCCGACGGGCACCACCGCTACGAGACCGCCGTCAACTTCATGCATGAATGTGAGCAGAACGGCTGGCGCACGGCGGCGCCGGAATCGTTCGATGTGCGGATGATGACGTTGTTCAACATCGATGAACCCGGGATGACGATCCGCCCGATTCATCGCCTTGTTCACGCCATGACGAACTTCGATTCACAACGCTTTCTCGCACTCGCGGAGGAAGACTTTGTGGTCGGGCGTTATGCAACGCTTGCGGAAATGGAGCAAGCAGTGGCACGCGGAAAGGAACGTCACACATTCGGCTGCTACACTGGCGGGGTGTTCGCTTCGCTCGCCCTTCGCGATGAGCGGCTGATGGAGCGGTTGATCAGCAATGATTGGTCAAGCGACTGGAAACGCCTGGATGTGTCCGTCCTACATACGGCGATCCTCGATCGTCTGCTCGGCATCGACGCAGCGGCGCTGGAAGAGCAGCGAAACATAACATATTCGCACGACCCGCAAGACGCGGTGGCCCAAGTTGACGGAGGTTCGGAACAGATCTTCTTCCTGCTCAATCCGACTTCTCCCGACGAAGTACGACGAGTGGCCGACCACGGAGAGAAGATGCCACAGAAGTCGACCGATTTCTATCCCAAGCTCTTGACCGGTCTTGTCATGTCCAAGATGGAGATCGACAAGATCTGAACAAGAAGCAACGCGCGCTCCTCTATGCAATTGGGGCGCGCGCCTCGTTTTCCATCACCCCTCCAAGTGTTCTCCCAGGCCGGGGATATGTACCTTCCTCTCCAGCATCCGCAGCAGCTGAGTCACGATGAATACCAGCACCAAGTAGAAGAGAGCGACAACGATATATACCTCGAAATAGAGGAAGTTGTGCGAAGCGATCCGCTTCGCCACCCCCATCAGATCGAGCAGAGTCACTGAGAAGACGATCGATGAGTACTTGAGCATGAGAATCAGTTCGTTCGACCAGGAAGGGATCACAATTCGAAACGCCTGTGGCAGCACCACATAGCGTGCGGCCTGCACCATGTTCATCCCCATGGAACGGGCGGCGAACAACTGACCGCTTTTCACGGCCTGAATCGCGCCCCGCAGGTATTCCGCCTGATAGGCGGCGGTGTTCAACCCAAGGGCAAGCACCCCGCTGGTGAACGCGGACAGCATTATCCCCCAATTGGGAAGGCCGTAGTAAACCATTAGCAACTGCACGAGGAGCGGCGTGCCGCGGAAGATCTGGATATAGATGCTGCAGGGGATGGAGATCCACTTACCACCATACACCCGTCCGAGTGCAAGTAGAATCCCTAACGCCATGCCGATGGCAATGCAGGTTACCGTGATCTCGATCGTCAGGATCAATCCATGCGCCAGCTGCGGCAGCCACGACCATTCGAATATCATCAGGCCGTCTCCCCGTACAGTTCGTTTATCTTGTGCAGGAACTCGCCGGTGCGCGGGTTCTTCGGCGAAGAGAATAACTGCTCCGGCGTCCCCTGCTCGACAATGACTCCATGCTCCATAAAGATGATCTCGTCGGCGACGGAACGGGCGAATCCCATCTCATGCGTAACGACGAGCATCGTCATCCCGCTTTTGGCGAGGTCGATCATCACTGTGAGTACCTCACCGATCAGCTCAGGATCGAGGGCGGATGTTGGCTCGTCAAACAGGATCAGCTTTGGAGACATCGCCAATGCGCGTGCAATCGAGACACGTTGTTGCTGCCCGCCGGAAAGCTGGGCCGGATAGCAATCAGCCTTTTCAGCGAGTCCGACTCGCTCCAGTTCCTCCATCGCCAGCTTAGTGGCCTCATCCTTTCCCATCCGCTTCACCTTGATAGGACCGATGCGGACGTTGGAGAGGGCGGTAAGATGGGAGAAGAGGTTGAAGCTTTGAAAGACAAACCCCATCTGTGCACGCAGTTCATTGATCCTAGCTTTTTCCGCCGTCACCTCCACGCCATCGAGCCACACGCGCCCGGCATCGGGCGAACTGAGTCGGTTGATGCAGCGCAGGAGCGTGCTCTTTCCCGTTCCCGATGGGCCGATCACGACCTTTGTATCGCACCGCTCCAAGGAGAATGAGACCCCCCTAAGCACCTCTTCCGTTCCGTATCGTTTGTGGACGTTTTCAACGATAAGCAGGCTCATATCTCGCGCGTTCCTCCTCCCACCATCTGCAGACCGGGAATCCGCAGTCGTTTCTCCAACCACCCCAGGACGTGGTTCCCCGCGTAGGTAAGACCGAGGAATATGAGGGCTACCGTCAGGTAGGCAAGCATCGCTAGATCGTAGTGTCGATCGGTGATAATGCGTACGCGGCGGAGGATTTCAGTCAGTCCAACTACATAGGCAAGAGTTGTGTCCTTGACCACCGAGGAGAATTCATTCGACCAACCGGCGATCGAGATCCGTAATGCCTGCGGGATTACGATGAGATAGATGGCGCTGATGCGACTCATCCCCATCGAGCGGGCGGCAAGCATCTGCCCGTGCGGAATCGCCTGCAGTGCTCCCCGGAAAATCTGTGACTGGTATGCTGACGAACGAAGGCCGAGAGCAAGCGTAGCTGCCAGGAACGGAGGAACGTTTGCTCCGAACTCCGACGGTCCGAAGTAGAACAAGAATAGCAGCACGATCGCCGGGATGCTACGGAAGATCCATGCATACCCCGACGCGAGTGTCCCCAAGAATCGGCCGCCATACACCTGCAAGAGAGCGACCACCGTCCCTACTATCAATCCAACTATCAGTAGGGCAAACAGAAGCTCAATGTTGATCAGAATTCCCCGCAAGAGCATCGGCAGACTCTTACCGATCACGATGATCCCTTCGATCTCTGCCTCCTTTCATGAAAGGACAGGGGCCTCAACATACGAATGTGAAGGAGGCCCCCACGCATTACTACTCTGGTCCTTGCTCGTCCTTATTTGTTCGCGTCTTCCGCAAACTTCGCCGCAAACGCGGTAACGTCCTTATCCACAAGCAAGAGATCCTTGTTCGCCAGCCATGCGGCCTCGATTTGATCGCTCGTCGGGCCGAAGTATGCCTTAAGAAGGTTATCCCAAGCGCTTCCCGGAGTGACGACAAGCCGCTTGGCTCCTCCCGGCTCGGTGACCACTGACAGACCCAGGGCGGCCATTGCGGCATTCATTTGCGGGAGGAGACCCTCTGGATCACCGTCGGCGACGAGGAACCCGAAGTATTCGTAGGTATTGATGATCCCGGCAATTGTCAGCTCATCTGGATAAGCGGCGAGTGAAGCCTGCGAGGCCGGCTCGTCCTGGACTACCGCATCGATGCGGCCGTTCACCAGGTCGAGGACGGCGGTCGGATAGTACTCATATCCCTTTACTTGGATCCCGATCCCATTCTGGTCTGCCCAATCAAAGCCGGTCGTGCCGTTCTGAGCACCGACCGCCTTGGTCGGGCCTTGGCCGGCGAGGGCGCTGACTATGTTCAGACCTGAATCCTTACGGACCAAAACCGCTTGATTCGACAAATAATACGGCTGCGAGAAGTCGATCGACTTTTCTCGCTCGGCGGTGATCGTGAACCCGGATGCACCGATGTCGGCTTTACCGCTCTTCACCGTCTGGATGATCGCGTCGAAAGCGATATTCTGTATCTCAATATCGAACCCGGCAACGATCGAGATCGCCCGCATCACGTCAAGATCGAATCCAAAGAACTGTCCGTCCGCGGTCACCATCTCGAACGGAGCCCACGGGATATCCGATGCCACGATATAAGTGTCCTTGGCGATCGCCAGTCCCGCTCCCAGAAGCAACACCATGCTCACCGCAACTATGCCAACAAACAGCTTTTTCATCGATTGAGCACCTCCTTGTATATCCCACAGTAGCACAACCTCTACTGGGCGGTCAAGAGATTGCAACGATAAACATCAGACTCGACACCTGTCCGTCCGAGGGCGGACAAACCCGCAACCATCCTTTCTCCTGTTTCCCTACGTATGCGTGCGAGTGCGAATACGATCTAGGTGCAATTTAAGGAGGTCATGATGCCACGGAAGTGCGCCCTGTTCATAGT
>CAZBSW010000158.1:0-5456 GCA_964494835.1 uncultured Thermotogae bacterium | reverse complement strand
CTGATAGACCGTGTACAGCCCCTCCCCCTCGAGATGTGCGGGCGGAGCAAGGGGAAGGCTAATCGGAACGATACGAAACGCAAGTGATTTAGAGATGAGGGAATCAAGACCCACATCCAGAGAGATCTGGAGCAGGTAGATGCCCGGCTTCTGGAACTCCCAGCGGCTGCCAGCGGCCACAGGCACTGTAGTCTGTGGCGCGACAGAAAAGAAGCCGATTACAAGATCCTCGATCGGATTGCCGGATTGATCGGTCAACACAGCTTTGCCACTTACCTTCTGTAGTCCATTGTCGCCGGCGTTCTGCAGTTGGAAGGAAATCTTAAACGGGATCAGTTTCTCGACTTCTATCGCGCCTAGCGTGACCACATCGGAAGAAGCTGACTGTGCGACTGCCAGTGTGGCGTTTGCCGTCATCATACCTACGAGCAGGACGGCAGCATAAGCAATCATCGGCAGCTTGCGCTCACAACGTTTCATTACTACCGCTAACCCCTATTATCCCTCACGTATTCGCCGCAATACATCATCAAGTTGCGGCGTTTCCTCGCCGCTCCAGCCGATGGCACTGATGATGATTGTGAAGGAAAGGTTCGTTTCTGCCTTGAGATCGGTAGTCAGATTGTTCAGACGATCCGCAGCGACCTGTGCCCCGGCAAGCGGCGTCTCAGGGAGAAGTGCGACAAATCGGGCATCGTTGACACGAAACACCGGATCGACCGACCGAAGCTTCGCTATCAGGAAATTGGCAGTCGCCAACAAGAGCTTCTGCTTGTCAACCTCGGTCAGCTCATCGGTCTCACTGATGTCGACCACCAGGATCGACGTGGGGTGGCCATACCGGTATCCCTTCTTCAACTCTTGGTCAAGTACTCGTTGGAAGTAGGAGAGCGTGTAGCTGCCGGTCGCCTCATCCAGGATGATCATCTCATGCAACGCCTGCTCGCGTGATCCGATTACCTTGACCATCAAATTGAACACCCCGATGAACCTGGCAATCTCGTCTCGCACCCTGATGCCGGCCCGCCTGGCCGGTCCCGGTGAAACCTGCACATCGTAGTTCCGTTGAGAGATGCTCTTGGCTGCTGTGTCCAATCGCAATATCGGCCGTGTTATGATCGCATAAAGGATGCCGTACAAGAGCACTCCCAACACGACGAAGCCGATCATGGATGCAAGCCCTAGCTGCCAAGACAATGTCGAGACATATCTCTGCTGCTCCGCAAGGGACATATCCACTGAAACAACGCCGACAAGATCCGCGTCCATGAACAGCGGATAATCCGCGCGCAGGTACTGATCCCTGCCGATGCGCGTCCGTGATACCTGTACATCGCGAAGAGAAAGGAAAGCAGCCTGCTCCTCGTCGGACAGGATTCGTCCGCGGGCGGATGAATCAGTGCTCGCCACCACCCGCAGCCCTCTGCCGGTCATGCCGGTAACGGTAATGCCGACCAAGGAATCGTACCGCTTCATGAGCGTGTCGATGTCCGCCTCCAGCTCATCTGAGTAGTACAGGATATATGCCTTCTCCTGCAGGGATTTGGAGACCACGCCAGCCACGCTGCGGGCACGCTGTTCGTATATCCCCTCGATAGTTGTATGCAACGCGGTAAAGGAAAACCAGGCGAGGACACCGATAACCAAGAGAGCGATGACGAAAACCGGAACAAGAATCTTCGCTCGTAGAGATGACCGGTAGTAGATGTTCGACGCACAAGCAGCAACCCATCGCCACAATCTATGTCTTGCCCGCTCTAGGAGCGCCCCATACCGGTGTTTCTCACGTCCACTTTGCTCCATTCCGATCTCCTCCGCTCCTATTGCTCAATCAACCCATGCTGCGCCATGAACTCCCGCGCCACTTCTGCGGGATCACTGTGCAGGAGTCTCACCTTGCTCACCAAAGAATGGACGACATCTGTTGTAACTAGCGACCGCAGTTGTTGTTCGAGCGCCCCGATCTCCGGGTAAGCGACGATTATGCCTTGCGGTGCGATAAAGGCCGTATGGGATACGGAAAACGCGCCTAATCCATCTTCCAGGGCCGTAAACCCCATCAGTGTCAGTGTCTCCTCGATGCGAGAAACAAGGCATGCATCAGCTTTCCCCAGTTTGAGAAGGGTCTCTGTCTCATCGATGTCATTGGTCCGGATAACATCCGCATCCGTCAACGCAATACCATATGTCGATGCGAAGGACTGAACCTGTGCCTGTGAGACCGTCTTCTGAACCGCGATGGTTAAGGTTGTGTCGCCTGCGACAAGATACGCCGCCAGATCAGAGATGTTGTTTGCGGGAAGTCTTCGCGCCACATCAGACGACACAATGAGCGACAGCCCATCCTCTACTTCAAGCGCCGGAGACACAGTGACCTCGCTACCGGACATGTCGCCAACCCGGGAGAACGATGGATCGGCCAACGCAAGATCGATATCTCCTGCCGCCAGTGCCTCCATCACCTTCTCGTCATTGCCCAGACCGATGAGGTCCACCGCTTTGAAACCATCCTCGGAAAGCGCCAGCTGCATCATGCGGGCAATGATGATCTGACCAAGCGAATCAGTCGTACCGAGCGCAATCGTACCCTTCCATGCCGATCTGGGCAACACAACCCCGTCCGAGACGTGTCCCTGTGCCTCGCGGGAGCGGCCGTCCCAGTAATTGCCGCCCGCATAGACGGTATCGTCCGTGAGGTTCGAGATGTCATAGGCCGTGTTTCTCGCAAACGTGTTGTGCACAAGCACAACGTGAAACCCTTCTTCCCCAGCCGACAGCGGAACATCGCTGCCACGCAGGATCGTCTCATCCTTGTCCAGTCGCGCGGCGATTTCAAGGCCGATCGAGTTCCCTGTGATCGAGTTCCCTTCGATTCTTGTTCCCACACCTGACCGGAACAGCCTCACCGCGACGTCGCTGCCGGTCACACTACTGTTCAAGAGCGTGCTCTGAGAGGAGGCCGCTATCAGGATGCCGATGTCGTCGTTCTCGATAGTGAAATCCTGGAGAAGGTTATGATCCGCACGATTGAGAAGCGAAAGCCCTTCGGCAGAGCTATCCGTTATGCAATTGCGCAGTAGCTCATTTCCGGTCGTCCCGATCAGTGCAATCCCGTAGGCGCTCTTTTGAACGACATTGTCAAGGAGTATATTCCCCCCACCCTCTGACATGGCAATCCCCACCAACGCGTTTTCGCGGAGCTCGTTGCGCAAGATTCTGTTCTCTTCAACAGAGAGGCCTTGGATCCCAATCGCGCTACGGGTGAGTTTGTTGCCAAGCAAGAGATTCGACTTGGCGCTTTCCAGCTTGATGGAGGTCCCGGCGCAGCTATCGATGCTGTTGTAGCTAACAGCGTTCTCTTGGGCATCCACAAGAGAGATCCCGTCCTGGAGGCCGCTGGTGATGGCATTGAGGGAGACCGTGTTCTGCTGCGACTTATAGATGGAGACTCCACACTTGAGGCTGTTTTGTATCCGATTCTCATGCACCGTGTTGTTATCGGCAGCGTTCATCATAACGGCGGTTCCGCAGTCTGTGAAGGTACTCGTTGAAAGCACATTCGCAGATGAACTCAGTATCTCCGCTCCGCTCGTAGCGCAGTTGTTGCACACGCAGGAAGAGATGCGATTCTCTTCCGAGTCCTGTTCGACAGAGATCCCCACCGGAGCTCCATTCACAGTGACCTGACAAATGACATTCGCCCATGCACTGGAAAGCCTTAGTCCAACATCCGACATCGTGTCCACACTCACCGCCTGCAACGTATTGCGGTTGGCAGAAGTCATCTCGATCCCCGTATCCCCATTTCGCACGCTGATGTGCGAGAACGTGTTTGAGTCGGAATCGACCAGCTGTATCCCAATTCGCGCTTCCTCGGTCACTACATCATCAAGCAAAGAACCAGAAGATCGTTCTACCCGCACGGCCACTCCGCTTGTCCTGACTTTGAACCCGCGCAATGTAACGTCGTTCGCGTCGATAGTAATCCCCGTCTCCATGTTGTCGCATTGAATCACGGCCCTCCCGCCCGCGGCAAGGATGCTTATGGTGGGAGTCTGGATCACGAGAGGTCCCTTAAACGGTCCGCTACCGGCCTTGACGACAATCGTTGCCCCCGGCGATGCATGTTCCAACGCTGATTGGATCGTGGGAAAATCGCGTGGGACCATGATCGCGTTGGCGGGCGGACGCCCGGCGATGAAGAAGAACCAGACAATGGCACACATTCCCAGAAGAGCTACTACTCCTCCACCCCAGAGCATATACCGAATGTGAAGGAATCTCCTTGCCATCATGCCTGAATCATAAACCCTCTACGGGGAAAAGTGAAGTTATCTCCTCTATCAGAACAGCAAGAATTGAAAGGAGATTTGAGCATTAAGTGACGTACTTCACAAACAACCTAACCACGCAAGATCGCAGTGTTGGCCAGGGTTATTTGGGCATGATCGTGTACACAATCTCCAGCCCGTAGTCGCCCGGGCGATAGTCGCTTCCGAGCAGAATGCGGTGATCGACCCCGATATCGAAGCTGCCGCGATTCCCGCTTGTCAGTATCTGCGGCGCGGTGCTGATCGAGAAATAACTCCCGCCGTGCTCGCGCAGCATAAAGTCTGAAATCGGTTTAGTGACCGAACCATCTTTGCTCTCTCCCATGTCGCTACTCTCGGTCCGAACTTGGATTTTCCAGGGGATATTGCTGTTTACGGTTAGGTCGACCGAGTTTGTCTCCTCCAGGTAGCCACGCTGAAGGTCGAACGCGTCGGGTTGAGGCATGACGTAGTCTGCGGTGACTGAGGCCTCTCGAGAAGGAGAACCGGCGATCCGTAGCTCCTGAAACGGAAGCACGTTCCAAGTTAGCCGCGCGGTCACCGACCGTTGGTCGGCAAGCGACAATCCCACAAACGCAACCACGACAACAAGCCCGGCAACAACGATCAGCGCACGCTTGGAATCTCTCGCCCACGTGCCTAATCTACCTTGTGTCGTCTTCACGAATATCACCTCATCAGCTAACGACACTTGTGCACTCAACGACTTATCTTATCGACCCATACACCTACATTATACCTCAAGGCAATACAAATCAGACGTGCGGCACATGCCGGTCCGCTGCCGCCGAACCAGTACCAGGATCTCACCGGGCACAAATGGTGAATCTTACTTCTCAAAAAGTGTAGCGTAGCCCCTGCTGAGACCCGACAATGCACCAATCATCCTTTCAGCAGCCGTCTTGTTTCATCCTTCGTTCCCGTCTGCTCATGAGCCGGCACCGATTCATCAATCAGGAGCACGTATTCCATACCTGTCAGGATTTCTCTCCCTCAAAGCGAGTCTCACCGGCCGGCCACGATGTGCCGGAATTCGCATCGAGGCAGGGTGGACAACAGATACCGCTACAGGCGACTCCGGGACGCAAAGCCACGGGCCTCGTGAGACACGTCTCATGAGACAGC
>CAZBSW010000157.1:0-5457 GCA_964494835.1 uncultured Thermotogae bacterium | reverse complement strand
GAGTCGGGATCATGCTAGACATGGAGGGCATTGCAGTCGAGGTTCCCAGGATACTCGAGGTGAAGGGTGCAGAGCTGATTTTCTGGCCGCTGAACTTCAGCGCCAGGTTTCCGGGCGTAGGGGTAGAAGTGGCGTGCTATTCAGGTTTCACGCACGCCTACGTGGCTGCCTCCTGCAGTGTCGGCTGGGCAAGAAACACACCGGTCCACCCCGAAGCCTTCTACGGCGAGGGGAGAGTGGACCTCTTCTATCCGGGTGGAAGCACGATCGGATACTGCGGTGAGATCGTCGCTCGAGCTCCAAGCTTCTCGCCTGGTCTCGCCTACGCCATGATTGATCCCGCGCGCGTTCAGGCGACCCGAGCCTCCCGCAGGAAGCACATTCCCCTCGAGCGCCGCCCCGAAACGTATGGCGATCTGACAAGAAGTATCAAGTGATAAAGGAGGCCCAGCATGAAAAAGGTGGAAATCACTTTCGAACACGGGGAGCGTTTCGTCATCGAACTTCTGGAGGATGAGGCCCCGGAAACGTGCGGCGCCCTCCTGAAGGTGCTTCCGCTTGAAGAGCTCGAGGTCCGCCACGCCAAGTCTTCGGGCGACGAGGTCTATGTCCAAGCGATGGACATGGCTGCCGACAAAGAGAACGCCGTGGATCCTTCGCAAGGTGATGTTGCATTTAACCCCATGCCTAACTGGCGAGCCATCTGTATCTACTACGGTCCAAAGATCACCAATCGTTACAACTTCAATCGATTCGGACGGATCACAGCAGAATTGGACGCACTCGAGAAGGTGGGAAATCGCGTGTGGTTGCACGGTACAGAAACTGCAACACTGCGCTTGGTGAAGAACGCATAGCCCTAGTACTGCCTTTCCGCCAGCCTAATCCATGAAGAGGGAGGTGATATGCGGATGCGTACGCGTTCGGTGAGTGGACTGCAAACATAAGGGAAAGATGTAAGGAGGTAGATGTCGCATGAAGAGACGTAGCTTTTTGTTGGTTTTCTTGCTGATATTGTCTGTCGTGTCTGTGGTTGGCGCAAGCACATACGGCACTGACTTGATCTACGGTCGACCGTCCCTAGGGACGAAATTCCTCGATCCCCACCAAGGAGGAAACTCCGGCCGGTACCAGAATCTGAACCTGGTATACGACACCCTCGTTTTCCCCGACAGTTCTGGAACGATACAGGGGTTGCTTGCGCAGTCATGGGAGGCGTCCCCGGACTTCAGGGACTGGACGTTCCATCTGCGCTCGGGAGTGGTCTTCCACGACGGAACGCCACTCACCGCAGAAGCAGTCAAGTTCAGTTTTGACCGAATCGTTGGGATAGGCACCCATACGGTCGCAGCGTGGCGGTTCCTCGGACCCAAGTCGACGATCAAAGTGATCGATGACCTTACCGTGGAATTCATAATGCCAGATCCGCAGCCACTCTTTCTCACCGAGTTGTGCTACGCCTGCTACGGAATCATTTCGCCAACCGCTGTAAGGGCGCATGCTACTCAGGCGGATCCGTGGGCTACGGAGTACTTCAGCACGCACGAATGCGGAACCGGACCGTTCATGTACTCGGAGTATGTCCCGAGCGACCGTTTGGTCCTGGCTAAGTTCGACAACTACTGGGGTGGAGTACCCGATGTGAAGTCGGCCGCTCATGTCGATCGGCTGATCATGCGCATCGTGCCTGATGCAACGACCCGCGCGGTCATGCTGCAGAGCGGAGAACTCGATATTGCGGAGAAGCTTCCCGTCGATATCCTGGCTTCTCTTGAAAAGGTATCTGGCATCCAGGTCGAATACTACCCACTCGCAGCGTTCGCTGAACTCCAAATCAACTGTGGCAAGTCCCCATTCGACAATGAGGATGTCCGGAAGGCGATCTCCCATGCCATTGACTACGACGCGATCATCAACGGCATCGAGCAGGGGAAGGTGCAACCGTTGGCAGGGTTGGCAACGCGGGGTATGATCGGCTATGATGCCACTCGCCCGCGGCCGAGCTACGACATAGATCTGGCCAAGCAACTGATGGCAAAGGCTGGTTACGCCAACGGATTCGACGCGACACTGATCTGGGCAACCGAGCGGCGCGCCTCCTTCGACTCCGAAGCTGTACTGATCCAGCAGGATCTCGCTAAGATCGGGATCAAGCTAAAGCTGCAGCAGCTGGCGTACTCGGCAGAGTTGCAGAAGCAGCACGATGGCGATTTCGACATGGCCCTCATGACCTATACGGCTGGAACCGGGGATCCTTCCCAGATCTTCGATGTATATCTGCCTGCAGACAATCCGGGGACGAGCGAGGAATACAGCCTTCGTTGGAATGACGCGCCTGCAATCGTGAACGTAGCCATCGACTATGGTCTGACGATCGCAGATCCGCGCACGCGAGGCGATCTCTATGGGATGCTGGACGATATTGGTGCCCAGCATGCGGTGGCGTTCCCTCTCTATCAAATCCCAGTGCCGTTCGCCATGCGCAGCAACGTCCACGGTTTCAAGTACACGACTGTGGGGCGAGCCGATTTCTGGGATGCTACGAAAGACTAACTAGCCTAGCGAGGAAATCCGGCAGGACAAGACTCAGAAAAGCGGGCTGGGGTTGGCCGAAAAAGCATAACCAACCCCAGCTCTACTAAGCGAGAGGAGCGGAGCATGATTTCCTACACAATGCGAAGGATTATCCTCTTAATCCCTATATTGTTCACCGATATCGCTTTGGTATTCTTTATCATGCATCTTGCGCCCGGTGATCCGGTGCTCCTCCTCGCCGGTCCTCAGTCCGATCCGCGCATCTATCAAGAGCTGCGACATCAATGGGGATTCGATCGCCCCATCTACGTTCAATTCGCAATGTACTTGAACAATCTGTTCCGCGGAGATCTTGGGACATCTCTCGTTACTGGCCGTCGTGTCACCGTAGACATAGGCGCATACCTACCCGCAACCATCGAGCTGACTCTTGTAGCGCTGATTATCGCAATCACCCTTGGGGTGGCTGTCGGGATTGCCGCAACAGTTAAGGCCAACTCCTTTCTTGACCACTCTGTGCGCACTTTCTCCCTATTCGGAGTGGCAACCCCTATTTTCTGGCTCGGTCTTCTTCTGATCATTGTCTTTAACCTGAAGTTGGGGTGGCTTCCAGCAGGGGGCCGCCTTTCCATGAATCTGACGGCGCCGAAGCACCTGACCGGCTTCTACCTTCTGGACAGTGCGCTCACCGGCAACTGGGCAGCCTTCAAGAGCAGCCTGATTCATCTGATACTGCCTACCTTCACTCTTGCTTTCCCGCAAGTGGGGCGGATCTCACGAATCACGCGCGCAAGCATGCTCGGAATCGTCAACCTTGACTACGTCAAGGTTGGACGGGCAAAGGGGCTCAGCGGCTTGAAGGTCACCCGTGACTACATTCTCCGCAATGCTTGGATCCCGATCCTGACGATGATCGGTGAAGTCGCCGGCACGCTGTTCGGCGGAGCGGTCGTTACCGAGATCGTGTTCTCTTGGCCCGGAATGGGGCGCTACGCTTACCAATCGATTTTCGCACTGGACTACAAAGCGATCGTAGCTTTCACAATCGTCGTCACACTGCTGTATGCCGTGGTCAACCTGATTGTCGACCTTCTGTACGTCTGGGTCGACCCGCGTATTGTCTACAGCTAGGCAGACCGGCCTGGAAGGGAACTATGCAAAGAACAAAGCGGGAGTGGCGAAAACAGCTGCGCCGGATTGCCAAGAGGCCTCTGCTAATTATCGGAACCGTGCTCGTCGTTGGAATCCTCCTAATGGCGATCTTCGCCAAAGCGTTCAGCCCGTACGATCCCCTATCGACGGACGTGCTTCATCGCCTTCAGGCTCCATCGAGTACCCACTGGTTCGGAACAGATCCTCTAGGCAGGGACGTCTTCAGTCGCGTCATATACGGGAGTCGTACATCGGTCTTGACTGCGTTCTTCGTCGTGTTTTTCGCCTCTGGCATTGGATCAATCGCCGGCGGACTCGCGGGGTTCTTCGGCGGAGCAACTGAACAGATCGTGATGCGGGCTGTCGATGTTCTGATCGCATTCCCGTACATGATCCTTGCCATGGCGCTCGCGGCCACACTCGGCCCAAGCCTTACCAATACTATGATCGCCCTGATTGTCGTCTGGTCGCCCCGGTACGCGCGGATGATGCGGGGCCAGGTTCTACAGACTAGGGCATGCGAATACGTCGAGAGCGCAAGAGCACTTGGAGCTGGCCCAACGCGAGTGCTCCTGCGCCATGTAATCCCAAATTGCTTCGAGCCGGTTCTCGTCAAGGCGACGCTAGATATTGGCACGACCATCATGTACGCGGCCGCCTTGAGTTTCATAGGGCTCGGAGCGCAGCCGCCCACTCCGGAGTGGGGAGCGATGGTCAGCGAGTCCCGTTCGTACATCCTGTTTGCCTGGTGGTACACGACTTTCCCAGGTCTTGCCATCTTTCTCGCTACGTTGGGTTTTAATCTCGTTGGAGATGGAATACGTGACTTGATCGATCCAAGGACACTCAGAATTGAGTCTACAACAGGGAGGTTGGGACGCCCATGAACAAAGTGATCCTTAAGCCCTACGGAAACGCAGATCGGGAGCAACGTTTGTTCTCACACCTGGCTGAGGTGCGCAATCCTCAGTGTGAGACGGAACGCCAGCTGGCCCGAGCGATTCAAGGGGTGGACATCCTGATTGCCGACGTCGACATCAAGGTCACCCGCGAGGTCCTTGCGGCAGCGGACCGTCTGCGAGGCATAATGGCGTGCAGTATCGGAGTTGACTATATTGATCTCGATGCCGCTACCGAAACCGGCATCTACGTCGCGAACCTACCCGACTACTGCGTCAATGCCGTCGCTGAATTCGCAATTGGCCTCCTCTTTACTCTAGCCCGGCATCTGTGCAATGGAGTCACGGCAGTGCGGGACGGTCACTGGGAAGCGCGCCGGCGGTTCAAGGGAATAGAGCTTCGCGGGAGAACCATCGGCTTGGTAGGATTCGGCAAAATCGGACGGGAAGTCGCGCGTAAGGGGGTCGGGCTCGGCATGAAGGTGTCTTACTTCGATCCCTATCTGACAGGAGCCAGTCCAATCCCTGGCTGCGAACCGGCTAGCAACCTTTTGACATTGCTCTCGAACTCCGATGTTATCTCAATCCATGCTCCGCTGACGCCCCAGACTCAAGACCTGATTTGCTATGAAGAGCTTTCCTGGATGAAACCGACGGCTTTGCTGGTCAACGTGGCCCGTGGCGGAATCGTGAATGAAGCAGATCTGACTCGGGCGCTCAGAGATCACCGATTAGCCGCTGCGGCGCTGGACGTCCTTGTCGAGGAGCCGATTGGCCATGAGAGCCCCCTGCTGTTGCAAGACAACTTGCTCATAACTCCGCATGTAGCGTGGAACACCGTCGAGGCTAAGGGTAACGCAGAACAGGACAT
>CAZBSW010000156.1:0-5477 GCA_964494835.1 uncultured Thermotogae bacterium | reverse complement strand
TTTCCTTCAAGGAGGTAATGATGCAGCGAAAAGTACGTGCGTGCGTGGTGCTTGGTCTTATTGCGGGTTTGTCGGGTGCTGTAAACGGATGTCTTCCCATTTCCGCGCCCGGTATTCCCGTGTTGTTGACGCCAGCCGATGGAGCCGGGGTCGAAAGCACCAGTGGGTCTTTCTCCTGGAGCACGGTATCACAAGCAGGGCAGTACACGCTTACGATCGGTCTTGATCCATCCCTCGCCGCCTCGTCGGTCGTATTCCAGTCTTCGGTAGGGGAGGCGACTCAGATTACGCTCGAGGGGTTCGACAGCGGGACGACCTACTATTGGACGGTGCGGGCATCGAACTCTGCGGGAGATTCGGCCGCTGCGTCCACTAGATCGTTTACCGCCGGTGGAGGCGGAACAGGCACCGACCGTACGGCACGGATCTGGACGAAGATGAGCGAGCCGACAAACGCGTTTCTTACTAGTGTTTGGGGGAGATCGTGGAACAACGTGTACGCCGCCGGGTGGGGCGGCGTTATCGTTCATTACAACGGTGTTAGTTGGGCCCGCATCAACGGCCCGTTTGAAGAGACGAGCCACTTCAAGGCAATCTGGGGGAGCTCCTCAACCGACATCTGGGCAGTGGGAGCATACGGTGCCGCTTATCATTTCGATGGAACACAATGGACCAGCATCCCGAATCCTCGCGGTATTGAACTCACCGACGTATGGGAGCCCATCTACTATGTAACATATGCGACCGAGAACAGTCTCTACGGAAGCACGCTTCTTCGCTATGCGGGACAGGGGTGGATCCCTCAGGACATTCCCACAACTACGCCTCTCTTCTCTATCTGGGGGACCGGCACAGACAACATCTTTGTTGTTGGAGCGGAGGGGAATATCCTTCACTACAACGGCGCAAGTTGGTCGAAGATGAGCACACCGACCACAGAGACGCTCCTTGATGTGTGGGGATTCGCGGGCGGCCCGGTGTTTGTGGTAGGGACAAACGGAACCATCCTCCAGTTGAGCGGCAACACATGGAACCAGATGCCATATCCCCTGAGCATCGGAACGAGCGGCGAACCGTTGCCGACGCTCCGCGCAATATGGGGGACGGGCCCCACAGATGTTCTCGTGTGTGGTGACGGCACGTTGAACAACCGCGCCATGCTTTACTTCGATGGGTCCGACTGGCATCAGTGCGACGATGAGCCGATGGATGCTTACGGGATCTGGGGGAGCAGTACGGACGATGTCTTCCTTGTAGGGTTTGAAGGCATCTTCCATTCCACGGCTCCGTAGCCACCCGAGAAAACGTCGCACGTATCAGTTGGGGGATCGAGTGGGGTTCCTTTCACGGCCGGTATAACCATACAAAGCCGTAGAGAAGCGCGCCATCACGGAAATGCAACACGCGGAAAAGCTGATCGCGCGCATCCTGCTCCTCGAAGGGCAGCCCACAGTCAGTGAACTGGGCAAGATCGTCATCGATTCAAATGTGGAGGAACAGCTCAAGAACGACTGTGACGCAGAAGAGTCCGTAATAGCGGCATACAACAGGGACGTCTGTCTCGCCACGGAGGTCGGAGACGGTGGGACGCACGGGATGCTCAAGTCGATCCTCACTGATGAAGAGGAACATCTGGACTGGATCGAGACGCAACTGGACCGAATAAAGCAAATGGGGGTTCAGAACTGCCTTGCAACGCAATCGAGCCAGGATCTTACCTCGTCATTGGTCCGTTCCTTAGAATGAAGATCATCCTATCATCATGCGTGGCTCTCTCCTGCCTCGGGGCCATTGCCATGTCTCGCACCAACCCATTTCACACCGGCGTCGGCCGCTGCACGTACACGATCGGTAATCTGTGCCACGCCGTGTTGAATGTGTCGGATGTTGATGATCTGATGTTCTAACTTGGACACCTTGTACCAGTAGAAGCCTGACTCCGGAGACAGGAGGTCCATCGCCTCAAGCCACTCGTCGACCATGCGGTCGCAGAACCGCCAATAGTCCAACACCTGCTCTTTGGTGTATGGGTTGGGCAAGAGCGGAAGCGGGCTGTTGGGATCCCGTGGCCCTGCTATCCCATCGGGATGTTGTACCTCGGATTGATGGTGTTCCCAAGGTCGAAAGGACGCCTCGTCCAACTGCATGTACAGATGCGCGAAGAATAGCGTGTGGTACGCGATTTGCCAAACTGAGTTGGTGTGCTCGTCATCGAACCATGCTTCCTGTGGACAGAGGTCAATCGCCTCATTGAGCATCGCAAGGGACGCGTGGTACTGGCTCTTCAAAGCGTCCCGCAGTGCATCTATTGTAATAGCCATGTTGCCTCCAATTGACTACTGTATGCCGAATGATCGGCTCCGCTCCTGAGCAGGCAAAGCGCGATCATATCATCCTTTGCCAAGACAGTGCCTTCACAAGAGCGTCCGACTCAGTGTATACTGCATAGGCTCTTGACAACAAGGAGGTGTCATGAAACGAGTTCTCATAATCGGAATGCTCTTGCTCTTGTCGCTGACAGCGTGTGTCTTTGCTGACAGCGTGGAAACATGGAACGGTGTGCTGTTTGAAGGAACCATTCTCAGAGGATTGCCGGACGTTCTCACCGTGGACGAGAACGGTGTGTCGGTCACAATCCGCAAGACGGCCATCCTCGATATCTCGTTTACCCAGGATTCGGAAATCGCCCGGGTGACCACTATCACCGGGAAAGCGTTCGAAGATCGTGTACTGACGAGCATCGGTACGGTCACGATCAGGACGGAGTCCGGCCAGACCGAGATACCTAACACAGAGATCAAAAGGATTCGCTTCCCGTACGAGCAAACCGAGAGCCCGCCCTACGATACGACCGCTTATTTGGCGGACGGCCGTTATTTCGAGGGGAATCTGCCGGTTTCATTCCCTAATACGATCAGTATCGTATCAGGCGGGATTACTTCGAACGTCCAAACGAACCGGATTGTCACGCTTGAGTTTGGCAGTGTAGATCGCATCGAAACGCGTGAGAGGACCTACGAAGGCACAATCGTCAGTAACATACCGGAGACGATAGAACTGCAAACCAAGTACGGAGTCCTCGCAATTAAGCGCCTTGACATCACGCGCCTGTCTCTATCTGCCTCTACAGATACGGTGACGCCGGCCGTTATCACGACGAAGAACGCCTTCGGGATCGGCGCCAAGATGGTGCAGCAGATTCCCTTTGCGTTTGTGCACCTCCGGTTCAGCTCATTCATTATCGAAGGAGGCGTGGGACTCACCGGCGGCACAATTGTCTACGATGCCCTGCTTAGATTCCGATTCGGTCTTATCTCACAGACGATATATCTGTATGCAGGCGGAGGGATTTTCGGCGTTCCCGGCGTTATCGGCGCGGAAGCCGTTGCCGGAGGAGCGCTCTCGTTACACGAGCTTGCCGGAATTCCACTAACCGTCTTCGGAGGTCCCGATCTCATCTACCTGGGGGGGGTCGGAGTCACAGGATGGCACTTCGGCCTGCACTGGGAACTCTAGACGAGAGCAGAGCATTCTGACATTGGACTTTGCAGAGTGACGTACAGCGGCCACGGGGCATCGCTTCGAGGCCGCTGGTTACGTGTGTCGGCCAACAGCCCGTATCGGCAGAGGAAGAGAGACAAGAAGGCAAGGATTATCGTCAAACCTATCAATATCGAATGATGCCCGAGAATCCGGAGCCCTGGATAGCATACAACAGACAGGTGGTGTTCGGGGTGTCTCGCGTACAGGCGGTTGATGGTTCTAGTAAGACAGCAATTGCTATAACACCACCTGCATGTCGCAATAGACAGAATGCTTTGCTATGACTAGGTACCGTGCGCGTCCAGCAGAGGCAAGTGAATAGCGACTTGTTCAATCATCGCCGCGAGAATACGTAGCATCGCAACACATGACAAGGTTCAGCGCCTTACGCCACGAAGATTCCGCGAGGCGATGCCGCGGATGCAAATATCTATCGAGAATAGCCAACAGAAGTGGATCTCTACCGCTCTGAGGCTTGTGTAAGCCAATGACTCAAGAGGCGTTTCATTTCTCACGATCGTATGCCGCTAGATGACCATCAGTTCCCGCTATTGCGAGGGAGACTCTCACGACAACTGCGGGCAGACGCGTTGCCCGCAATGACAAGGTAGGGACTATAATCATCGCATCGGTTTCGTGTCGCTTACAGGCGGCGGTACATTGTAGATCTCTGTAGAGAGGCGATTTGATGGAACCAGCGCTTTATCCAGTGCCGGTGTTGGCTGTCGTGGTATTTCTTTTGATCCGGGCCGGAGTTCTGGAGAAACAGCGTCAGTTCTACATCTTCAAGCCGATTTCTACGTTGTTAGTAATTGCGGTGGCGCTGTTGTCGTTTCTAGAGCCAGGGCCAAACCTGACGTACACCATCGGCATAATCATAGGGTTGATTCTGTCCTTTGGCGGGGATATTGCGCTGATGTTCGAGGACAACCGCAAAGCTTTCATGCTGGGTCTGGAATTGTTCCTGTCAGCCCACGTTGCCTATACCGTGGTTTTTGCGCTCCTAGGGCGTGTCTCCGTATGGGATGCACTCACAATAGCGTCGTTGTTAGCTGCGGGAGGATGGTTCTACACACGGATTCGCCCCAACCTGGGGGAAATGCGAGCGCCGGTCATCGCATATATGCTGGTGATTTCCGTAATGGTCACCCGGGCTGCTGCTACGTTGACTAGTCCAGACTTCAGCAATGCACAGGCGGTGATGATTGTTCTTGGCGCGCTGCTATTCTACCTTTCGGATGCGATTCTGGCAGCGAACTCGTTTTGGAAACCTTGGAGATATCGGCGCGTGAGCCTAGCGCCCTATTACAGTGGTCAGCTTCTCATTGCACTGGCTGCCAGTTACTTTGTTTCATAGAGTAAAGCAGCAAAGTGACCTGTTCTCAAGATCGATTGGGAATAGAACCGTGAATCGGATTGAGAGAAAGATACAAGGGGTGGCAATACGCCGCACCGAGCCAAGGGAAATGAATGCCAAGGTTGGCGAAACGAAGGTCATATCTACACAAGCAGGAGGCACCTGGGAGACTGGTCGTAAGGTGTGGGTTCGACACCATAACCGGAACCTTCCTCTTTCTGGCCGTCGACGTCCTCACGGCTCGTCGGCGACTGCTCGCGGGGGAGAAAGGAAATAGCAGAAACCGGGCAGGTAGTCACACAGACTCCGCAGCCGAAACACTTACCTTGAACAAGCCGAGGCTTGGCGCCCTCCTGCTGTGGACTCCACGCCTCGAAGGGGCAGCGGTCAACACATCTGCCACAGCCGATGCAGAGTTCTTCGTCATGACGGGCGACATGTGACGATTCGATCACCGCATCGTGGTAGTCAAATCGTTTTAGGGCGTTGAGAAACCAGCAGCAGCAGGTACAGCACGAGCAAAACACGCTCGGATCCTCTCCCGGTTTGCGGTACGCGAGGTGAACGAGCCCTGCCT
>CAZBSW010000155.1:0-5487 GCA_964494835.1 uncultured Thermotogae bacterium | reverse complement strand
CCATGAACGCAAACCGACTGGCGACCGGCTGCCAGTCGTAGGGGGAGAACGCGGTGTCACATTCCCATGTAATATGGACTTTGTCGATTTCAATGTGGAGCTCGTCGGCCGCAATCTGGCGCAAGGTGGTATACGTTCCCTGCCCCATATCAACGCCGGAAACAAGGACGTCGGCCGAGCCGTCGCCATTCAGCTTGATTATCGCCGAACACGATGTGTAGGAAGGCATTGCCGGTGCCTTGTGCAGCATCGCCATCCCTTTGCCGCGCGTCTTGTTCTTCCCCGACGGAGTGCCCGGTGTTCCCCAATCGATCGCTTCTGCGACCGCCTGCAGACATAGGTCCGGGCGACCGTGACCGGCTGTAATCGCCTCGCCGGTGATCGTTGTATCGCCCTCGGATAGCAAGTTCTTCATACGGAACTCGTACGAATCGAGCCCCAATCGGTGCGCGGCCAGTTCGATCGCCCGTTCTACGCCCCACAGTACTTCCAGGTGGCCGAAGCCGCGGTAGGCGGTGCCGAATACCTTGTTGGTATACACGACGAATGAATCGATGAAACAGTTGGGCACAGAATACGGTCCCGCGCCGGCGTATGCAGCAGCACGGCCGATGTTCACCCCGTAATCGGCGTATGCACCGGCGTCCCACACATAGGTCGCCTTGAACGCCTTGATCTTGCCGTCTTTCGTGACGCCGAGAGTGATCTCGGTGTGCAGCCCCTGGCGCGAGGGAAGAGTACCGAACTCCTCCTCGCGCGTGGCCACTATCTTCACCGGCCGACCGCCGGCTGCGCGCGACAGGCAGCAAGCGAGGGGTTCGAGATGGATCCCCGCTTTGCCGCCGAATCCGCCACCGATATAAGGAATATGTACACGTATGTTCGACTGCGGTAGGCCGAGGCTGTGGCTCAACAGGTCACGCACGGTATACGGTGATTGAGCCGATGTGTGCACCTCCAGTCGGTTGCCGGGTAGGGCTTGCGCGATTACGGCGTGCGTCTCCATCGGCACATGTGGCGCGGGCGGATTGTAGAAGTGTTCGTTCACCACCAGATCTGACTCAGCGAGTCCATCATCGACGTTCCCCTTACGGATCTTCTGATGGTGCGCGATGTTAGTATGCGGCTTCGGGGCGAACACCCCTTTCATATACGAATAAGTGTGCAAGTCTTCGTGCACGAGCGGTGCGCCCGCCTTGATCGCCTCGCGTGGATCGAGAACCGGAGAGACGGGCTCGTACTCGACCCGTATCAGCTCGCACGCCGCACGCGCCGCCTCCAGCGTATCCGCGGCGACCGCGGCCACCGGCTCACCCTGATAACGGACCCGCCCACGGGCGAGGATCAGCTTGTCCTGCACGTACAACCCAAGGCGATAGGGAAGGTCTTCTCCGACGAGAACGGCGCGTACACCCGGAAGGTTCCGTGCCGCCCGCGCGTCGATGTGCTTGATGCGGGCGGCTGCGTGCGGTGACTTCAGCGTGGTGGCGTGGATCATCCCCGCTACCTGCAAGTCGCTGACATACATCGCTTTCCCCGTCACCTTGAACGTCGCATCCTCTCGCGCGATCGGCTGCCCGACGTATTTGTGTTTGGGCCCGTTCATTCTTTCGTCACCGCCTCACTCCTTGCCGCCATGCGGACGGCGTTCATGATCGCTTCGTACCCGGTACAGCGGCAGAGGTTGCCGGCGATGGCCTCCTTGATCTCTTCGTCGCTTGGATCGGGATTGCGCATGAGCAGGGCGCGAGCGGACATGATCATGCCTGGGGTGCAGAAGCCGCACTGGATCGCATCCGCATCGATGAACGCCTGTTGCAAGGAGGAGAGAGACGCAATGCCCGTCTCTCCCTCCACAGTCCGTACCTCTTTTCCGTCCGCCTCCACGGCGAGGACGAGACAAGCGTTGACCGGACGAGCATCGAGGATGACCGTGCATGCGCCACATTCTCCGGCGCCGCATCCTTCTTTCGTGCCGGTAAGATAGAGCCGCTCACGCAGCAATTCCAGCAGGGTAGTCCCCGCCTGGACGGAGAGCGTCTCACGTTCTCCATTCACGGTGACTGTTATGTCGTACAGCCTCTCCGCCACGATCACTCGCCTCCTCATCTTTCCAGTAGCTCAGTCAGAAGCCGCCTTAGGAATACCGGAACAAGTCCGCGTCGGTATTCCGCAGATCCGCGTAGGTCGCTGATCGGGCTGATCGCATCCTGTGCGATTTCGTTGATTTGCGCGACCAGCTCGTCGATTGGGGCATTGCAATCGATCGGTTCATCGATCGGTAACAGGAGCGGGGTCGCGGCACAGCTTCCGATCGCGATACGCAGTGCGCCATCGTCTTGATTGAGACTTCCGGCCAAGTTGATTACAGCCAGGTCATGTCCTCGCACCCGCTGTTTCTTGACAAATGCGCTTCTCACGTGCTTGCGCGGCGGGGGGAGCGAAACGGACACGATCACCTCGTCTACAGCGAGCGAATTCTTCTTCACTCCGGTGAACAGCTTGGCAATGGAGATCTTCCGCTCCGACTCGCTTCGCTGCACGGCGACGCTTGCGTCGAGGACGAGGAGCGCAGGGGCAGTGTCGGCGGCCGGGGAGGCGTTGGCGATGTTCCCGGCAAGTGTGGCCCGATTTCTCACCTGATACGACCCCACGCTCAGGGCAGCCTGGGCAAGGGCAGTGAATTGCTCGGTGATCGTTGTGTTCTCCCCGATCACGTTCAACGGGACGCAAGCACCGATCGTGGCGCCGGCCGCCGGGTCGGCGGAAAGCGCGTTCAGTGGTTCAATCGCCTTGATGTCGATAAGCAGATCGGGTGCCTTGCCGGTATTCCTGATGTTGACAAGAAGGTCTGTCCCGCCGGCGAATACCCGTGCTCTTCCCGCGTGTTGGGCGAGAAGATCGCATCCCTCTTCCACGGAACCGGCGCGTACATAGTCGAATACGCCGATCATTTCTTCTCCTTTCGTTGCGGGTGCAAATGCAATCGGCCCGACACTGCCCGAAAAAAGTGGATGCCACTCGTTGCAGGAGCGGCGGGCTGCACTGAACTGATCAGTGATCATCATAGTGACCGGCGTTTGGATCGTCAAGAAACGAAAAGCTTTACGATGCCGCGGGAATCACCTGTCGGACGTACGTAAAACCGATTCCGCTACCACTTGGCGTCGCACTCGAATCCGAGCGCTGCGAGCAGATCATCGATCCCGCTTCCATGTTTGGCATCGGTGAGTACGATCTTACCGTGTGGGTTGATGCGAATATAGTCGTCGGAAACAGCTTCGGTCTTTACAGCGGCGGCGGCGGCAAGATCGATCTTGTTTACCACTAATAGATCGGTCTGTGTGAAGATGCGTGGATATTTGCGTACCGCTCCTCCCCCTGCGGGCGCAGCGATGACAACGAACTCATCGTCCGTTCCAAGTGGGTAGTCTACCGGTGAGATGATGCCGGGGACGTTCTCCACGAACAGCACGTCGATGCTGGTGAGGTCGAGGCCAAGAAGGGCGCCGTTGAGGCCTGGTGCGTCGATATGGCCGTCTTCACCGGTTCTGAGATTGATCGATTGGGCACCGGTCTCCAGAAACCGTCGGTGATCCTCATCTCCGACCGCCGCTGCCGCAATCGCGCCCACCTTGATACCACACGGTATGAGCCGCTCGATCAGTCGCGCAATCAGACTCGTCTTCCCGCTACCCACCGGCCCCATTACGTTGATCGCGCGCACCCTCCGCTCCTTGAGCAAACGGTAGTTATCATCCGCCAGTTTGAGCTGCCGCGCCAAGAGGTCATCAGTGTTGTATCGTATGATCTCCATAACTCCCCCTCTCCCCAGCAATCGATGATATGCCGGTCCATGAACCGCTGCAAACACGAGAAGGTTTGGCAAGTGGACATTGTCGGGAGTATCCTTGCCGGCATGAAACCTGATAGTCGCTTGGTGCGCATTGCGCTCGGTCGTGAACCTGCGGACTTACTCATTCGAAACGCGCGCATTCTCGATGTCTTTTCGGGAGAGTTTTTCGGCGGCGACGTGGCAATTGCCGATGGAATGATCACGGGGTTTGCCGCAGGTGATGCGATTGAGAAGATCGACGTTCATGGTGCGTGGCTCATCCCCGGTTTGATCGACGCGCACGTGCACATCGAAAGCTCGCAGCTCTCACCGGCCGAGTTTGCCCGCGCTGTTCTACCGCACGGCACGACAGCGGTGATTGCTGATCCACACGAGATCGCGAATGTTCTCGGCCTTTCCGGGATCGAGTACATGCTTGAAGCCGTCCGCCACCTTCCATTGCGGGTGTTCATGATGGCCCCTTCATGCGTTCCGGCCACGCATCTCGAGACTTCGGGCGCCGAGATCACAGCGTCCGAGATCACACAGATTCTCGCCCTTCCGGGTGTGATCGGATTGGGCGAGGTGATGAACTTCCCCGGCGTGATCAATGCCGACCCCGGAATGATGGCGAAGCTTTGCGTTGCCGCCGCCCGCCCGATCGACGGGCACGCCCCCGGCCTCTCCGGCCCATCTCTGTGGGCGTACACTCTCTCCGGCCCGTCGACCGATCACGAGTGCACCATCCGCGATGAAGCGCGAGAGAAACTCAGAGCCGGAATGCACATCCTTGTCCGAGAGGGGACAACGGCGCGCAATCTTGCCGCACTTCTGCCTCTTCTCTCTCCGACAACGGCGCCGTTCGTTCACTTCTGTACCGACGATTGCCATCCCGAGACGCTTGAGGCAGAGGGCCACATGGACGGGGTCGTCGCCAAGGCGGCCGCTGCCGGAGTCGCCCCCGAGCTCGCCTTGTCAGTCGCCACGATTCATGCCGCACGCGCTTACGGACTCAAGCAGCTGGGAGCGATCGCCCCGGGATACAAAGCGGATGTCGTCGTACTCTCAGATCTTGAGGAGATGAAGGCAAGCAGGGTCTACGCTGCCGGCCGACTCGTAGCCGTGGACGGGGACTGCGTGGCGGACTTGGCCGTGCCTGAGAAAGGCGAAGGTGTGAGCGGAAGTATGAACGTGGACGTGGAACACCTTTCATTCGAGATCGCCGCGACCCCGGGAGAAGCGCGCATAATTGACGTAGTTCGCGATCAAGTGGTCACCGGCATGGCACGCATTTCGCCCAAAGTTGAGGAGGGCCGCGTCGTCTCCGATCCGGCGAGTGACATCCTCAAACTTGCCGCGGTCGAACGGCACCGGCGGACGGGGAACATCGGTCTCGGCCTTGTACGGGGATTTGGTTTGCAGCGTGGGGCACTCGCGTCGAGCGTGGCGCATGATTCGCACAACATCGTGGTCGTGGGAGCAAACGATTCCGACATGCACGCGGCGACCGCCGCACTGGTGGAGATGGGTGGAGGCCAGGTCGTCGTCGAAAACGGAAGTGTCATCGCCTCGTTGCCGCTCCCTATCGCCGGGTTGATGTCTGAGCGTCCCCTATCTGAGGTCGCCACCCATGGCCGGGAGCTGGATCGCGC
>CAZBSW010000154.1:419-5522 GCA_964494835.1 uncultured Thermotogae bacterium | reverse complement strand
GGACTTGTGGGAAAGCTTGACTATAGTCAGAAGAACCTTCTCGGCACCGGTCAAAACCTCTCCTTTTCCTACAGCCGCGGATTGGTCAACGATAAGAGTGCCGTGTGGGACATTGGGTACAGCACCATCGCGTTTTTCCGCGGTTTCAATAGCGTTGGATTGGATCTCTACCGCAAGACCGATACCGATGAAACAACCGACAGCTCAGGAGAGGAGACGACAGTCTACACCTACACCCTAGGCGGGAAGGCATCAGTTAGCTACCCATTGCGCGATTACACCAATCTTAACCTCGCCTACAAACATGATTCCGTTGGTACCTCCGACAACCCCACCTGGGAACCGGTCGATTCGTTCACTACCGGTATCAGCTACAACGACGTAGACAATCCTAGCTTTCCCACCACCGGCAACGAACGCGCCATCTCACTTGAGAAGGCGGGAGGTTTTGCCGCCGGGCCTGAGTATACCAAGCTCAATCTAAGCTGGGTGCACTTCGCCCCTCTATACATCGATCTCCCCTTCATCTCCGAACACGATCAAGTATTGGCGATCCGCTTGGTGGGTAGCTGGGGTGATAACCTTTCCTCTTCCGAGACCTATGACTTGGGTGGTTCGGGAACAATCCGCGGTACAGACCAGACAGCCGTACAACGGCTTGCCTATGCCAATTTCGAGTATCGCCTTGCCTTGGCGGAAGGACTGACAAGCACGCTATTCTTTGATGCCGGTGTGGCACTCGACAGTGTCAACACAGAAACAGCAAAGGGATCTTTTGGGATCGAATTCGGCATCAATGCGGCCGGAATGTACGTGCGTCTGGATATGGCGTGGGTCTTGGGGCCTGATATGGGCTGGGTTCCGCACTTCGACTTTGGGTTCAGTCCAATGTTCTAGGATGAAAAAAAGAGAGTTCTATCCTATAATTCAGAATCGTTCTTGCAGAAAAGGAGGAAGAGATGTCTAAGAACACGCTCGTCGTTTCCATCGTTGCGCTGCTTCTTGCCGCTGTCGCATTAGTACTCCAGTTTGTACTTCCCGCCGGGGAAGGAACGGACAACACCGCTGTCGCCAGCCTTACCAGTCGCGTCGCCGCCCTGGAAGCAAACACGGCTACCCCTCTCAGAGTCGCCTACATCAACGCTGAAGATGCGTTTTCGGTGTTTACCAATGCGGTGAGTGATCTTCGTCAGAAGGCGATCGACAAACAGAGCGAGATCGTCAAATTGCAACAGCAGTATATGGCGAGCACAATCTCCAAGGATGATTATGACAGTCAGAATGAACAATTGCAGGTAGAGCTTCTGCAGGCACAGTTGAACATCGACCTGGGAACGATCGATAAGATGATCGCCTCCTCCGGTTTCTCCGATATGAAGAGCGACCTCCAGAAACTCAAGGACGAGGCACAGCCGGTTGTCGACGAGATGAAGAACCTCGTCTCCACCGTCCGCGTCGGCGTTGTCGATACGACAGAGTTCCAGAACCGATATACGCAGGTAAAGAACGCGTTCACACAGCTCGATCAACTTCTCACCCAGGCGGCGACCGCCAAGATCGTCAAAGCGGCCAACGACGTCGCCGTCGCCCAGGGGTATGACCTCGTACTTCGTACCAAGAACGTAATCGTCTACCGCAACACAGCGAAGTTGTCCGACATCACCGATCTCGTCAAGCACGAACTCTCCGGTTACCTGCAGTAATCATCAGATGAAGAGGGATATCGAAGCGATACGACGCTTGCTTCCCCTGCGATATCCCTACCTGATGATCGACCGCATCATAGAAGAGGAAGAAGGGCTCGTTGTCGCGGCGAAGAACGTGACGATCAACGAGCCCTTTTTTCAGGGGCACTTCCCCGAGCCGTTGCCGGCAGTGATGCCGGGGACCCTTATATTGGAGGCAATGGCGCAGACAGCCGCCTTCCTTCTCGTGAGAGAGAGAGGGAAGGAAGGATATCTTGTCGGTGTCGACGAAGCGCGCATCAGAAGGAAAGTCGTTCCCGGTGACCGTCTGCTCCTCAAGGCGCAGATGCTGCGTACCCGAGCCGGCATGCTCAAGGCCAAGGTGGAAGCGACCGTAGAGGGGGAACTCGCAGCAACGGCCGTAATCTCCCTCGTCACCCCCGTGGGCAAAAATGTGGCGTAAGATCATCGAGTGTGTCCCCAACATCAGCGAAGGCCGGCGACGAGACGTAGCGCAGGCGATCGCTGACGCGTGCGCCGGCTCAGGGCGGCGGGTGATCGACCTGAGTATGGATTCCGATCACAATCGGTCGGTGATCACCATCGTAGGCGAGCCGGATGGACTGCTGGACGGCATAGTGGCACTTGCCGAAAAGGCGATGGAACTGATCGACCTGCGTGAGCATCACGGCGAACACCCCCGCATGGGAGCAGTCGATGTCATCCCATTCATCCCCGTACGGAGGGCGGCGATGTCAGACTGCGTCGACCTCTCGCACCGCACCGGCGAACGCATCGCGAATGAATTGAAGATCCCCGTCTACCTCTATGAAGAATCGGCGACCTGTGAGGCACGCCGGAATCTCGCCACGATTCGCAAGGGAGAGTTCGAGGGATTTGCCAACAAGATCGCCCTTCCCGAATGGCGCCCTGACTTCGGCAAGCCGCAGATTCATCCCACCGCCGGGGTGGTCGCCGTCGGTGCACGGGAGTTCCTTATCGCCTATAACGTTGAACTCAATACCTCTGACCTCACCGTCGCCAAGGAGATCGCGCGTGCCGTACGCTTCTCACGCGGTGGGTTGCGCTATGTTAAGGCACTTGGATTCCCTCTTGAAGAGCGGGGCATAGTTCAGGTATCGATGAACCTGACCAACTTCAAGAAGACTCCGCTTTTGCGCGTCTTTGAGCTCGTCAAGCGGGAGGCAGAACGCAGGGGAGTATTGGTGATCAGAAGCGAAATTGTGGGCACTATTCCGCGACAGGCGTTGTACGATGCTGCGCAGGCGGCGCTCCAAATAGGGGACTTCTCTTCGGATCTTATTCTCGAAGAACGGATAGAGGATACCCTGAGTGAAGATCTCTGAGAGAGAAATAGAACACATCGCCATCCTCGGCTTCGGGCGTACCGGCAGGGCCGTTCTTGATTACTCCCTAGCGCACGGCGTGAGTGCCTTCGTCAGTGACAACGCACGCCTGGGAGCGGAAGAAAAGGAGTTCCTCGCCAGCCATGCCGTTCCATATGAGGAGGGTGAACACACCAACCGCGCCATCGAACGAGCGGAATTGATCGTTCTGAGTCCGGGTATCCCGTCCGAAACCCCGCTCCTCGCCGAAGCGGTGACCGCCGGCATACCGATTATTTCCGAACTCGACCTCGCGTTTCACCTTGCTCCCCCCGTCCCTCTCGTCGCGGTCACGGGGACGAACGGAAAGAGCACGACAGTAGCACTCATCGAAGCAATCCTGCAACATTCAAGCATAAGGGCGATCGCCGCCGGGAACATTGGGACGCCATTCATATCTTTAGTCGACAGCGCATCCGCCTATGACGCTGTCATCTTAGAAGTGAGCAGCTTCCAGCTTGAGCAAAGCGTGGCCTTCCACCCCCGTGTTGCTGTGATCCTTAACATAGCTCCCGACCACCTGGAGCGTCACAACACAATGGATGCCTACATCGAGGCGAAGGCACGCCTGTTTCAGAAACAGGATAAGAACGACTGGGCGATCGTCCCGGAGGATCTGGAGTCACTCTTTCCCGGCATATCGGCGCAGAAGGTCCTGTTCGATCGGCTCGATCTTCCTCTCTCACCTTTCCTCGCCAGCCTTTCCCCACACAACCGCGCCAACCTACGCGCCGCCATCGCGGCGTGTGTGTGTCTATTCCCGGAATTCGATCCGACAAAGATCGAACTTCATCAAACGACGGAAGCATTTCGTCTCCCGTTTCGTATGCATGAGGAGCCTCGCATCCACGGCATCAGGTTAGTCAACGACTCCAAATCAACCAACGCTGCCTCCGCCATCGCAGCACTCGCGAGCATCGGCGGAACGACCATCCTCATTCTCGGCGGGAGACACAAGGGTGCCGGGTATGAATCCCTTGCTCAAGCAATCAACGCCCACCGCGTGAAACACGTCGTGCTGTTCGGGTCGGCGGCCCCTCTCCTGCGAGGGACACTGTGTAATGCAAAATACAAAGAAATCTCCGATTGCACGACCCTTGACCAAGCACTCACACTGGCGCTTCGCTTCGCGCAAGAGGGCGATACGATTCTATTCTCCCCTGCGTGCTCAAGTTACGATCAGTACGGGAATTACATCGAACGAGGCGAGCACTTCTCCCGCCTCGTCGCTACCTTCTCGAACTAGACTCGCGCCATTCGTCCTTCCAATAATGCGCCCAAGTGTCTCATCGACGGGATACTAATTCTCATCGACCTCCCGACATCCTTCCTTCAGATTCATGGACAAGTGCCGTATTCATATGACACGGCATCTCGCAGATGAGCAGCATCTTAGAGATACGACATCCGGTGGGGGCGGCAGACAAGGAGACAGGAGTGGAAGGACGAGTGGATCGAGGAATCGTACTTACAGCCTCACTGCTCCTCTTGTTCGGTCTGATCATGGTGTACAGTGCCAGCGCGCCGTTTTCACTGCGGTATTACGGAAGCGATACCCACCTATTGGCAAAACAGTTGATCGCGGCCGCACTCGGGATAGGGCTACTCGTCCTGTTCAGCTACATCGACTATCATCGCCTGCAACACGTCGACGATATCTTGCTCGTGGGCGCGTTCGCACTCACCTTCCTCACCCTCCTTCCTCTCGGTGGAATCAGCGATGGCCGGTGGTTGCGTCTGGGATCCTTCGCTCTGCAACCGACGGAGCTCCTCAAGTTCGCGCTCATCATCTACCTGGCAGCAACCATCAACAGAAAGAGAGAGGCAATGCGATCGTTCACCGACGGTGTCCTGCCGTTTATCCTTGTACTGCTGATCATCGCCGCGGTAACGATGAATCAGCCAGATTTCGGTATGACTCTGATCTTTGCCTCTGTTACCGTGGTTATGCTTTTCCTCGGCGGTGCCCGCCTCGCGCACTTGCTGGGTCTCGCCGTCGGCAGCCTCCCGTT
>CAZBSW010000154.1:0-409 GCA_964494835.1 uncultured Thermotogae bacterium | reverse complement strand
TATCGCACCTTACCGACTGGCACGTGTGCTGTCGTTCCTCAACCCGCATGCATACAGCGCATCTTCTGGCTATCAAACGATCCAATCGCTGGTGGCGATCGGGTCGGGTGGTGTGATCGGTCGCGGCCTCGGGGCGTCGCGGGCCAAGCTGTTCTACCTCCCTCAAGCATACAACGACTTCATCTTTTCCGTAACGGCGGAAGAGCTGGGATTGATTGGGAGCCTTGTACTGATCGGTCTGTTCTCTGTCTTCGCCTGGCGGGCGTTCGCAATTTCACGCATGGCGCCG
Source organism: uncultured Thermotogae bacterium (assembly GCA_964494835.1). Classification (GTDB taxonomy): domain Bacteria; phylum Bipolaricaulota; class Bipolaricaulia; order UBA7950; family UBA9294; genus M55B144. The sequence continues at coordinate 120 of CAZBSW010000154.1, read as the reverse complement.
GATAGATTCGGAAGCTTATTGGCGATCGGCATCGGTTTTGTGATCACGTTTCAGGCGCTCCTCAACCTGGGTGTAGCTACCGGCCTGCTGCCGGTGACCGGGTTGACCCTTCCCTTCATC
>CAZBSW010000153.1:0-5536 GCA_964494835.1 uncultured Thermotogae bacterium | reverse complement strand
TACGATCGACGAGGTACTCGTATCGGTGATGCGCGCACCGCGGACCTATACACGCGAGGATGTGGTTGAGATCAACTGCCACGGCGGGATCGTGGCTACCCGCGCTGTGTTGGATGCGGTGCTCGCACAGGAAAGCCGCCTTGCCGAGAGAGGAGAATTCACCAGGCGAGCGTTTCTCAATGGCCGCATCGCGCTTGATCAAGCAAAAGCCGTCCTCGATATCGTAAGCGCCAAGACGCGCCTTGGCCTGGAAGTGGCGGTCGCCCAGTTGAATGGCAGGTTTTCGGATGCGATCGCCAAGCTGCGCGGCGACATCTCTTCACTGTTGGCGGGAATCGAGGTAGGGATCGATTATCCCGACGAGGATACAGAGCAAGAAGACGCTTTCCTTGCCGTGGGGGGGCTGCGGGCACGGGTGGAACGACTGATCGCCGAGAGTGAGAACGGGCGCGTGCTCGCCGAAGGGCTGACCATCGCCATCATTGGCCGCCCGAACGTGGGGAAGTCGACGCTACTAAACGCGCTCCTTGCCGAAAAGCGCGCCATCGTGACCGAGATACCGGGAACGACGCGCGACACCGTGGAAGAGATGGCCGTAATCGGCGGCGTGCCGGTGCGTCTGATCGACACCGCCGGCCTGCGTGAGCCCGGTGATCCGGTAGAAGCGGAAGGCGTGAAACGTTCACACGACGCGATCCTGCGTGCCGATCTCCTTCTCCTCCTACTCGATCGGAGCGAACCCTTGACCGTCGAGGACCATGCGCTTCTTTCCCGCAGTTGGGATCGACCGGTGTTCGTTGTGTTAAACAAATCGGACCTTGATCGCAAGATCGAACCCTTCACTGTAGATCATGCGCTCCACGAGATCTCAGCCGAGACAAAGGAAGGGATCGATCGATTGACATGTGCGATTGTCGACCGGCTTCTCGGTGGGGGGCTTCCCAGTCGCAACGCCATTCTCCTCCTCGACACATGGGAGCGGGACCTATTGCGGCGGATGGAAAAGGCCCTGGCGAAAGCGGCGGCGGCGCTCGATGCGGAACTGTCTCTCGATATGGTCGCCGAGGAGCTGCGGACGGCGCACTCGATCGCAGGCGAGCTGCAAGGGATCGATGCCGGTGAGGAGGTCCTCGATCAGCTATTCCGCAGGTTCTGTGTAGGGAAGTGACACCCGTCTCTACGATTGCGGCCAGGGCGCACCCGGATCATGGGCGGATGAACTTTACGTTTCAGACATAATCGCTAGGATGGGTGTGTTATGAGTCTGTCTATTGTCGCGGTGCTGGGGGGTGGGTGGATGCAGGTACGGTTGCGCCTCCTGCTCATTCCGTTGTTGCTCGCGGCGACCGTCGGCTTCCGCTTGGAGGTGATCGGTTTGGCCGGCGGCCTTTTCCTCCTTTGTCTTCCCCTCTCAAAGAAGAACGGGATTGTCTTCCTGCAGGAAATCGCGGCGGCAACGGTCGCCGTATTCGCCGGTTTTCGCATCGAGTTTGTCACCAATCCTTCGGGCGGTTTCATCTATCTCTACCATGTAGCAGTCCCGGCCACGATCGCGTGGGTTGTGCTGGTGTTGCGTCTGCGGGAAGGGATCAGGCGGGCGCTTCCGCGCCCGTGGGTGCAGTCAGCGATCGATTTGATCCTCGTCGTCAACGCTTGCCTGTTGGCGCTCGCCACCTCCGATGGAAGTGCGGTTGTACATGCGTTGCCATTTGTGCTGTTAGGGATCGTGGTGACAAGCCATGTTGTGGTGGTCAAAGGGAAGGATCTTGGGCTGCTTCATCGTGGGGTGGTGTTCTGTCTCGCGCTCTACGGGATCGGGGGCGTGATGAAGGGAGCAATCTCGCTTGCGCTGCTCCTCCCATTCGCATTGATCGCTGTCCCGATGTTGACAACATCAGAGGCGTTCTTCTCTCATGGAGCGGTGTCCGCGCGATCACGGCCGCTTCCCCGTCTGGTGGCGCGATGGGGAGACGCAATCGTTCTCACGTATCTTGCGCTCGCCGGGGCCCTTTCTATCGGCGTCATCCTTGCGGTGCATCGTTCCCCGCAGATGGGGTTGCTCGCCCTATTTGTGCTTCCGATACTCGCGGCGATGTGGTGGTTAGGTCAAAGACCGTCGCGGAGGGAACCACAGCGAACAGGCACACACACAAACGGACGCGTCGACGTTTTTGGAGTCTGGTTCAACAACCTGTCCCGTTTCGAAGCTGGGGAGACAGCGGTTACGATGCTCGATCAAGATCACACACACGTCATCGTCACCCCCAATACCGTCTCCCTGATGCGCGCTAGCAAGGACATGCTGCTACAGGATAGCTATCGACACGCCGACCTTGTCCTTGCGGACGGGATCGGTGTGATATGGGCATCTCGCCTCATCGGCACTCCGCTGCAAGAGAGGGTGACCGGCATCGACCTTGCCGAGGATCTTATGCGACAGGCCGCGGTCACCGGGTGTAGCGTCTACCTCCTGGGGGGAGAGGAAGGAGTCGCGCAGCGTGCAGCGGCACGGCTCGGCAAACGCTTTCCCGGATTAAACATCGTCGGCACCCACCACGGTTATTTCGGCGATGATGAGGGCGTGGTATCGCAGATCGAAGCTCATAGGCCGGATATCCTCCTTGTTGGGATGGGCGTTCCCAAACAGGAGAGATTCATGCTAGAAAACCGTGATCGGCTACCGGTGCGCATGATGATCGGAATCGGTGGTGCGCTCGATGTCTTTGCCGGCGATTACGCACGTGCGCCGCATGTCTGGCAGAGACTGGGTCTTGAATGGCTTTACAGGTTATTGCACCAACCGTGGCGGATGAGGACCGTGTGGGCAATCCCCGCATTCATATTACGTACTCTCGTTGCGCGATCGGCGATATCGATTGAGCGATTTGCCTCACTTCCGGAAGAAGAAGTCTAGAATAAAAGGGGATCCTGAACGATAGATTGCGGCAGGCGTCCGGTTGCTCGTGAATCAGTCACCGGTACTTAGTTGTTCGTGACCAGATCGACAACGTTTACTTGCACCGATCCCCTCCAATCGTCAAACCCGGCACGAAATACGACAGATACGTGACCGTCTTCGAATAGATCAATATGGCTGGCCATTCGGAAGGCGATGAACGGTAGCGAGGATCCGTTCTGAACGATTTTCCCCTTCAAGTGCCGCTTTCCTGCGCCAACGAACGACATCCCCTCGAACACGCAGTCGCGCAACAGGAAGAGCGGCGAAGGATTCCCAGGGCCGTAAGGGGAGAGGGAACGCAGATTGGTGTAGAAGCGAATATCGACCTCTCTTGTCAATACCTCCGCGTCGATCAAGTCCGCGCTGTGGGCGGAGCTTATCGGTTGATCGGCCATATAGGCGAGCAGTCGGTCACGCAGTTCCGGGAGCATCCTGTTATCCACTGAGAAACCAGCTGCCATCTTGTGTCCACCGTATTGCAGCAATAGATCAGAGTTTGCGTTCAAGCATTCTGCCATGTCGAACCCCTCCACACTGCGACAGGAGGCGCGGCTCGTGCGTTCTCCCTGTGAGATAACGACCGCCGGCACGTTGTAGCGATCTGCCAGGTTGGACGCGGCAAGTCCGAGGATGCCTTCGTTCCAGTGCTTTCCCGCGATGATGATGATTCCATCGTCTTGGGGTGCGAAGCCATTTTCGGTTATCTGCCCCTCGGCCTGTGCGATCAGGTCGCGTTGTGCGATCTCGCGGTCGCGGTTGTAGTCGAGAAGTATTTCCGTCAGGTAGTCAGCGCGATCGTTGTTCCCGGTGGTCAGGAGAAGAAAGGCGACTTTGGGATCGCCGGAGCGATTAGCGGAATTCAGCTTAGGCGCGATCAGGTAGCCAATGTCAACGGCATTCAACCGTTTGTGGTTGATGGAGAGTCGTTTCATCAACATCCGTAACCCGAGGGAAGATCCTTCTCCACTGGCGATGAGCGAGAATCCCTCACGTACCAAGGCGCGGTTTTCCACCTCGCCGTCGTCCGCCAGCGGCACGAGGTCGGCGATCGTGCCCAGGGCGACGAGGTCGAGGAAGTGGTAGGGAGCAGGGCGGCCAAGATGTTCGTACACGCCACAGACCAACTTGAACGCCACTCCTACACCCGCGAGATGCCTGTTTGGATACTTATCCCCTTTCTTGTGCGCGTCGATCAATGCGAGCGCGGGCGGCAACTTGTCCGGGGGCAAGTGGTGGTCGGTGACGATCGTGTCGATGCCCGCGGCGCGCAACGCCTCGATTTCGTCTGCATTGGCGATTCCGCAATCGGCGGTGACAACGAGGTTGAACGATTCATCGATTGCGCGTTGGGTGAACTCCGGCGACAGGCCGTGGCCGTGGGTACGGTTGCCCACTTCGACCTTCATCGTCCCTGAGGGGAGGAGGGGGAGGAGTCCCTGGTAGAGGAGGGCGGCGCCTGTCAACCCATCGGCGTCGAAGTCACCGTGAATGAAGATCTGTTGTCCTTCCTCTATTGCCGTTATCACACGCGCCACTGCTGTGTCCATGTCGGATAGAAGGAACGGAGAGTGGAAGTCATCTATTCCGGGGTCGATCAGATGTTGCCAGTTCTCACCGCCTCGACGGGCAAGGAGGCGAGCAAGCGAACGTGAACAGGTAAGTGATGTTGCGATTTGTTCGACTAGAGTCTCTTCCGGGAGGGGAGCTAGCTCCCATCTCCTCCCCCCCCGGATGAGTGATTTCATCGGCGTTGCTTGGCCTTGGCTGTCTTAAGGGTCCAGGCATGGAGGATCGGGTTGGCGATGTACATCGAAGAATACGTACCGACGATTACCCCGATCAACAGTGCCAACGAGAACCCACGCAAGACCGAACCGCCGAACAGGAACAGAATGACCACCGGAATAAGGGTGGTGAAAGAGGTGTTCAATGTACGTGAGAGGGACTGATTGACGCTCTTGTTGATCACCTCGAATGCAGAACGCTTCTTCTCGAGCTTCATATTCTCGCGGATACGGTCGAATATAACGATCGTATCGTTCAATGAATAACCGATGATCGTCAAGAAGGCGGCGATTGTTGCCAGATTTATCTCCACGTGGAATAAGGCGAACACCCCGAGCGCGATCGTCACGTCGTGAAACAGCGCAACTACAGCTCCCACCGCATACCTTAGGCGGAATCGCCACGAAACGTATATGAGGATAACGACGAATGCAAGCAGAATCGCCTGCCATCCCCTCTGCGCCAGCTCCTTGCTTATTTGCTGACCGATCGAACGGCGGCTGATGTTATCTTCGCTGACCCCGAAGTTCTTCTTCAGCGCTGTTTCGATGTTGTTGATTGCGTCCTGATCGTTCTCTACATCCAACTGGGTCGTGATCACCTTGCGGTTCTTCCCCGCGACCTGTTGGATCACGCTCTTGGAGAGGTCAACCGGTGCAGTGATTCCAGCAAGAACGCTGCGTATTTCGGCAGTGCTGACGGGGTAGTTGAAGTCGACCGTGAATTCCGTCCCACCCGTGAAATCAATCCCCGGATTCAATCCCCTCACACCGGGGATGATGAGGATTATGC
>CAZBSW010000152.1:0-5542 GCA_964494835.1 uncultured Thermotogae bacterium | reverse complement strand
CCCAATATATCGTTGCGCATATCACCGGAGACTGAGAGGCTCGGTTGCACCGCGGGAAGACATGTGGTGGGGACGCCGAAGATGTGGAGCAACTCCTGATCGAAGCGTTCGTTGTGTATGTCGAACAACAGCGTACGGGAAGCGTTGGTAGAGTCGGTGATATGTCTTCCGGTAATATTCCAGAGTACCCATGCGTCTACTGTGCCGATCAGTACCTCGCCGGTGGTGGCGCGAGCGGCAGCGCCGGGTACATTGTGCAATAGCCATTCGATCTTCGGTGCGGAGAAGTACGGGTCGATGGTGAGACCCGTTCGCTTTGTTATCTCCTCACCGAGGGGCATCTCTTGAAGTTCGGCACATCGCGATGCTGTCCGTCGGTCTTGCCAGACAATAGCAGGATACACCGGCTCACCGGTTGCTTGTTCCCATGCGATGATCGTCTCTCGTTGATTTGCCATCCCGATCGCTTTGATACTCGCGGCAGGGATTCCACCTTGCTTCAAGGCGGATCGCATCGTGTTCACTGTCGCCGCGCTCAAGGTCAACGGATCCTGTTCCACCCATCCGGGCTGTGGATATGAAATGGGGATTTGTTCGTAGGCGGAGGCGACGACTTGGGCGTCGTGATCAAATATCAGGAACCGCACACCGCTTGTGCCAATGTCGATCGCTCCAATGTATCGTCTCACAGCATCGTGTCCTTCCATCTTGCGTTTATTTGCGTTTTCTTGCGCAATATTGTAATTGCAACCATGTGCTTGTGCAACGGCTTGCTGGCAGCATCGCGTATCCTATCCGCCAACTTCCCACGCAAGGCACCAGCGTGAAGGGCGGCTTATCGGGTTGAGCGTGATCAGCGATGGCGGTCCGTGGTATGGGCCCGCTCACGTTCCATCGCCGCCTTGGACGTTTTTCGAGAGCCTTGTGTCGAGTTCGGGAAGTTCCGCCAGAGACTCGATTACGAAATCTGGCTGCAGTGGCGAGCTATTTAGAATTTCACGTGTTGTGACTCCGGTCAGGGTGATGATTGTGACAAGTCCCGCGTTCTGTCCCATGGCGATGTCGGTCTCCAGACGATCACCAACCATCGCGCAATTGCCGGCGGGCGCGCCCAGCCGATCGAGAGCGGCTTGTACGATATGCAAAGATGGCTTTCCCAAGCTTGCTTCAACCTTCTTGCCCGTAGTTGCTTCCAGTGCCGCAATCACGGCCGCAGCATCGGGGATCTCGCCACCTTCGACCGGGCACGTGCGATCGGGATTGGTGGCGATAAAGTGTGCGTCTCTCCGGATCGCTTGGAATGCGGTGTTGAGCTTACAATAGTCGAATGTTCGATCGAACGCGGCGATCACAAACTCAATTTTGGCTGGATCATCGCACAAAGACAGTCCTGCCGCTTCCAATTCTTCTAAGAGAGGAGGTTCTCCGATGGCGTACACTCTCGCTCCTGGAGCGCGCTCGGCAAGATAGCAGGCAAGCACATGTGAAGAGTTGACGACATCATCTTCCGTCGCGGCGATCCCTAGGCGGGTGAGCTTCCGTGCATAATCCAAGCGTGAATAGAGCGGTTTGTTGGTGAGGAAAACGATATCTCGTCCGCGAGAGCGAAGCGTTTCCACTGTGTCTGCTGCTCCCGCAACTAATCGCTCACTGCGATACACCGTTCCGTCCAAATCTAGCAAATACCCGTTTATAGGATGAACGACACGCGGGGATTTCTGTATCAATTCTCTTGTCCTTTACTTTTCAGTACCTCTGCGGCAATATCGGCGAAATCAGTAAATACCCCGTCTACGTTGTACTCGAAGTAGAACTGTCTGAGTTCAGCAGGAAGGCTCGCATATTTCGCCGGAAGCTGATCCTTACGAAATGTGTAGGGGTGTACCACGAGGCCGCGCGAGTGAGCCCATTCCACGTATGCAGGGTTGTCCTCGATTATCGTCTTCGAGGGGCCGATGCCGTCGGCATAGGTGGCGATTTCGTCAAGTCCCTTTTCTGTCCACATGCCCGCATAGGTCCAGCTTGCACTGACCAATTGGATGAGCGGAAGCTTCGCCCCCAGCTCGCGCAATGTCTTCAACGAATCGGGCTCGAAGCATTGAACATATATGTTTGCGTTCACACCGGTGTAGCCATACCTGTTGAGGATGTTGAGCAGCGCCTGTTCCATTGGGAGCCCCTGTTGAGCGTGCCAACCGGGTCTCTTCAACTCTGGGTAGATTCCAACATTGCGACCTGTGCTCCTGTTCAATCCTTGAACAAGCTCGATCATCTCAGCAAAGCTTGGCACTTGAAAATGCGATGCTCCGACTGGAAATCTGTCCGGGAAATAAGGGTTTCCGTTCGGCTGGCACCGTTCGTGCACGGAGAGGGTTTTGATTTCAGCTAGCGTGAAGTCGGCGGCATACCAATGCCCGTCGGAACGGTGGCGATCCGGGAACAGCTGCTCGACATCGGTCGTGGGATCAAGATAGATGTCGTGCAAACAGATGAACTGTGCGTCTTTGGTCATCACCAAATCGGGCTCTAGATAGTCTGCGCCCAGTGCATACCCGAATGCGTATCCGGCAAGCGTTTCTTCTGGGAGGTACCCTGCTGCTCCGCGATGTCCGATCACGATCTTCCCTTGGCCGAGCCCAAGCAGGCCGATGGCAATAACGACCGCTAAGGTGACCAGCGTCCGTTTCATGATTACCTCCCTTGATGTGTTTGGTATTCCGCTATGTATCGTCGTCGGTCGCCGGCTGTTCCATCAGCGGGTAACGATCGATACCTCCGAACGGAATCTCTCTTGGTTTATCAGCGATGCCGTCCGATCCGTGTTGATCCTGGCTCTCCCCGGACAGAAGGTCGAAGAAGATTTCGCCACCCCAGAAGTTACCGCCGGTGGGGTAGCCGGCATCCCAGGAATTTCCGTGATTGTCACAGGTGGCGGCGCGATCGTTCTCTACAAACACGTTCCCGAAAACGTGATTGTGTTCTGACGTGTGCACGACGGCGACTCCCAATTCGCAGTTCCGAATCGTGTTTTCGGTGACTCTGCTGTCGAAGGAATCCCACAGAAAGATGCCGTGCACCGATGCTTCGACTCGATTGCGAGCGAGGATGTCGCGATGACAGCTGTCGAGATAGATCCCATCGATGCATGCGATTGCTGCGTTGTCTGACACAATTGCATCATGGCAACGCCACAGGAATATGCCCCGTCCGGCGGAACCTTCGATCTCGTTTCCCGTTATTACGATGCTGTCTGATTCCGATCCCTCAATCCCGCGGCGACAAGCGGTAATGATGTTGCCGTTGACTATGCCCTCTGTGTCTTGATACATGAAGATACCCGACGCAAGATCGGCAATTCTACAGCCTATCACCTGCACATGTGACGCATCGCTTAAGAGGACGCCGGTCCCGGTACGGCCGTTTCCGGCTACGTTGCAGTCGCGGATGATCATATAGGCGGATATCCCTCTCACCTCGATTCCGACACCGGCCTGCACGTCAATCTCCCAATCGCAGATTACGTATGGATCGCTCATTGAACCGCTTCCATACATGACTCCGTTTTTCGCCTGCAAATCGGCATTGGAACGGATGGATATCGGATCTCGGAGGGTGGTGCTGCTCGCGACCGGCGCCGTAAGGCTGATCGCGAGCAGACAAAGAACGACCAAGGAGGTCTGACGATTGTTCATAGCCCCTTCCGTACCAGCAATTGCTCCATCAGATTGATCAACTCCTCTTCGCGTCCGCGTGGGATCAGGGACGCAGCCGCATACCCGTGACAGGCGTCGATCGAGCCATCGACCTGTAGCGCCGCTTCGGGTAGCAGCCAGTCAAGCCCCGGCATGTCGCCGTCGATGATCCGCTGTCCAAGAGGAGAGGGAACGCGCATCGATACCTTCACAAGATCCCACTCGAATCGTCCCAGCCCCGGTATCTCTTCGGGCATATCCTGGAACCCGGCGATGTATTTGTCAGGATTCATGAACTTTTCGTCTCTGATGTCCATGCAGAACTCGCCGATGATCTTTACCCCCATCGGCGAGAATCCTGCTCCGACGGTGAACCACTGATGATGTGCTGTGCTGTGCAGTCCTCCCGTCTGTAATCTTCTGATCTCACGCGCAAATCGTTCTTCCTTGAGAGCGTCAAGCTCGGAAAGCTTTCGTTGATATGCAATGCTCGGGCCATCGAAGCAGGCGCGGATTCCCACCTCTGGCCCACCCAGGGCGTACCCGGCCGCGCCCAACGTGGTAAGGGATTTGGCGAACGTAGTCATGTCGATTTCGCCGTCGAAGCGTGTAAGCGAGTATTCTTCCTTGCCGTCAGCCTTCGACACTATGCGAATGTCTCCACTTGATACGGCGTCTGATAGAGCTTCACGGTTTTCCGCAATGAGTCTCCCGCCGCGATCGTGAGAATCGCCGATTGCGCCGATTACGCCGAGATACCGCAGATCGATGTTCTTCTCATCGAGCACTGATGCAAACATGGTTGCAGCGGTGGCGGCGGAGATCGCTTCCTCTCCGGATAGCCCAAAGCGTTCCGTCGACAGGTTCAATACACTGTCGGAAGTTGATTCTTCCGCCGGGTGGTGATCCACGATCATAGTGAAGGACCGATCGCGATTAATCTCGCAGATTGCGGGAGCTGCACGGCCGGCAAGATCGGCGTATAAGACCGGATTTCCGGTCGCACGGTCGTGAATGCGTGTGACAATTGGGGGATGGATCCGCTCCAGTGCGATCCGATTTACGGTAAACCCGTCTCGTGACAGAGCCGCTTCCAAAACCGCACCCGCAGTGAGGCCGTCGCAGTCGTTGTGATGTACCAATGTCACATTGCGCCCTGCCGAGCGCAATCTTGCAATTCCTTGCTTCAAAGCCGTTATGTATGTGCTCTTGCTCATTTGGATGCTCCTTTCAGAGCCAGGATGTCGATCACCGAATCGAACGTGAAATCCGGCACGATCCCCAGGGCCCGCAACCGTTCTTCGGTCATCGCTCCTGATCGGACGAATACCTTCGTCATTCCCATTTCGCGGCCGGCAAGCATGTCTGTGTCCATGTCCCCGACGATTGCACAGTCCTTACCGGCAAGTGACATTCGGTCAAGCGCAATCCTCACAATGTAGGGCGATGGCTTTCCGATAACCGCATCCGGTTGACGTCCGACCATGTAAGACAGGGCGCCGATCACTGCTCCCGTTCCTGGTATGACGCCGTCCTTTGCCGGAAAGATCCGATCGGGGTTAGTCGCCACGAACTTGGCGTTTGCATGGTACAGGGCCCGTAGCGCGCCCGTGATCCTAACGCCGTTCTCCGGGGTCAGCTCACCCTTGCTGTTGAATGCAGAACCGACGATCACATAATCCGCTTGCAGGGGGTCTTCCGTCAGTTTCAGCCCGGCAAGCTCTATTTCATCTCGCAGGCCAGAGGCACCTACCATGTACACATGCGCGCCCGCGTGTTCATCGGCAACATAGCGGGCAGTGGCGTATGTGGACAGCACAAGATCACTTGCGGCCACCGGAATACCGAGT
>CAZBSW010000151.1:0-5575 GCA_964494835.1 uncultured Thermotogae bacterium | reverse complement strand
ATGGGTCGAGCACCCGTTCGAGACCGTGCTCTCAATCGCCCCACCGATGTACAGGGAGCTATGGACGGCAGGAAAGTGCACCTACAAACTGGAGCCGGTGGTCGCGGACGGGGGACGGGTGATCATCTACGCGCCCGGCCTTGCCGAGATCTCGGTGACGCACGGAGAACTGATCCGCCAAGTCGGCTATCACACGCGCGACTACTTCCTCGCTCTGCAGGATCGATTCAGGAATGTTCCGCGCGCTGTCCTCGCCCACTCCTCTCATGTCAAGGGGATCGGCACATACCGTGACGGTGTGGAACGCGATCGGATAGATGTTGTCCTCGCCACGGCGCTCCCAGAGTCGCTTTGCCGCGAGATAAATCTTGACTACATCGCTCCAGAGGCGATCGATCCGGCCGAATATGAGAAGCGGGAGGTCCAAGGTATCCTCGTTGTCCCCCACGCCGGCGAGATGCTATTCCGTCTTAAAGACGGTACAGTTCCCGACATCGATAAGCTATAGGCTACCGCCGCCCGTTGTCCCGTGTGAATCCGGCGCATCGCTGTGTACGCTGTAGCTGCTTACCCACAACGGCAGTCGTCGCTGCAAGATTGGACGAATGATTCGGTGGCACTATTGACACTACCGCTTTTGTATTCATAGAATGGAAAAACGGCAAACTTCGCTTCCCAGAACAGGTGATCCTGGTCTTTCAACGCAACTCATTCAGGGCCAAAGTCAGAAAGCATCAGACTGTAACCGATGTTTGCGCACATAGCTGCAAACAGTGATTTGGAGGTGGTACGGATGCCGGGAAGGTATGCGGTCATTGTCGTCATTGTTATTGGCCTGATCGGGTCGATGGCAATGGCGCAGAAGACTCCAATTGTTCCAATCACTCCGCTTTTGCTACAGCGGACGTCGTACTATCTTACGGGAAACATCGGCTCAAGTGAGGGAACGGCTACCACGGACAGAGGGAGGCAAGGGACGAATCTGTTCGGTTCGATCGGATTTCGCGTCATCCCTCAACAAAAGGGAGAGCTTGCGCTTGTACTCTCTGGGCTGAATCTGGTCGGCAAGGGAGTGGCAACGGAAAGGGGAGACTCGGGTGTCATCAGCATTTCACTCGCCCAGTCCGAGTATGAGCTAGCCTATCAGCCCCGCACGGGTGAGATCGGCGGTGAGGTGGAGGCGATACTGCATTATGAACTGATCGACCGTGTAAAGGGATATAAGGAGCAGGAATGCAAGGGAGAGTGCGACAAGTTCGATCCCTATACCGAGCGGATGATCGGTAAGCTATCGGGAAGGTTCGAACAACCGCTGCAACCGACGGACAAGGGAAGCGTTCAGTTTACGGGAGAGGTGACACTCGAGCTGAGTTCGCGCGTACTGGGCGCGCTGAAACGCGTGTATCTCGTCTTCCGCGTCGTCATCGATTGGAGCCTGTTCGAACCTGCGGAGGTTCTGAAGATTCAGCCGGTGTTCATCGGCAGCGGGCCGACCGACCCGAATGTCACCGGAACAGCGTTCACTACACTGATGAACTATGCCCACGACATGTGGAACCGATGTGGAACCGTCCGTTGTATCCGGTTCGCGGTGAACGCGCCGATCTACGTCAACAACAGTGCCTACCGCGTACTCGACGACTCTGCCGAGGCGACGGCGCTGCGGGGTGAAGTGAGTGTGGCCGATGCGATAGAAGTATTCGTTGTGGAGCGGATGTCCACCAGCCTCGCCTGCTCGTGGGGCGGGGGAGCGACATTTTCATCAGGGACCGCTTCAGCGAAAATCGTTAGTTGTGATCAGCAGATGTCCGTACCGTGTCCTTGTCCTTCGGCTTGCACCGGCTATTGCCCGTGCGGATCGTGCCTGTGTGGCGCGATCAATCCGTACCATCTCGCGCACGAGCTCGGACATGTGCTCGACCTCTACCACCCATCCGACAGTCCGTACAGCACGGCCACGTCGATCATGGAGCCGAGCGGATTCTGCTGCGACAATCCGAACGCGCAAAGCGCCAAGAACTGTCGCAATGCAGACAATCCGTTACTGTTCTGGGGAACCGCTATCTGTACCGGAAGTCCGGATATCTCCGACTAGAAAGTGAAGGAGCGGAACGGGCCGGAAGTAAGACTGCTACCATATTCGAAAAGGGAGCGAGACCGGACCGAGTGATCCGGTCTCGCAACTTCCCTTTCGTTGACTGTTAGCCGACCTTCTCAGGATGGTCGGGGACATCGTAGAGGATATCGTCGAGCGGGTGTCGATAGAGAGGCTGGGCGAGCCGCTTCTGGTCGAAGTAGTGTCCCATGAGGCCGATCGATCGTCCGAGAACGAATAGGGCATTGAACAGCCCTGCCTTGATCATCTCGTCGATCTCAGAGTCGCCAAAGTTGAGTTCGTGCAACAGATCGACGAGCAGCACACCGATACATCCATCCACGTTCAAGATGAGGTTGTTCTTCTTCTGCGTGGTGACCGCCTCGACAGACAGAGCGTAGTCGAGAAGCGCCGTCTTCTTGAAGTGCGAGCGCGCGTAGTCTTTCATGATCTCGACCCTTTTATCGGGATTCTCCACGGTATGCAGACGGTGGCCGATCCCTTGTACGCGAATGTTCTTCGCTTTCATCGCGGCCACGAATTCGCGCGGCTCAAGATTGTTGCGCAGGCCGTACAAGAAGTGCTCGGCCGCACCGTTCACCGCGCCGCCGAAGCGGGGGCCGATGGTGAGGAGACCGCTTACAAGAGAACTGATCAGGTCCTTGCCCGCCCTGGCAGCGACGATTGTATTGTGTGCACCGGAGACGGCCGGTCCGTGGTCGGCGATGATCTGCAGCACCATCTCCATGAATTCTCGCGCGTAGGGAGGGATGTCTTTCTTGAACCAGAGCAGGCCGATTACTCCGCCGATACCGAAGTTCTTCTCGATAACCTCGTCGATCGGCACACCACAGTAGTTGTGCACCTCACCCGATTCATCGCAAATCGTGGAGATGAAGTTCGTCGGCTTGCGCACTAGCCCCTCGGCGACCGCTTGTTTGTAGTCCATGGGAATGTTGGGAGGAGTGAAGTCCTCGGCCGGTGTGATTGTGCCGTCTTCCACAAGCTTTTCGTACGTCTCCTTGATTCTCAGATGATATTCGTCGAACGAATCGGGCACGATGACGCCGGCATCGCGCAGCGCCTGGTTTTTGGCATCGGCGGTCTCGTTGGCCGCGTCGGCCTTCGCGCCGGCATGGCCGAACTGAACCTGACCGGGGAGAACCTTGGCACACGTGCCGGTCACCCACATGACGAGCGGCTTGCTCAATCGCCCGTCTTTCACTGCGGCGACGATATCGTACTCGGCCGTTCCTCCTAGCTCGCCCAAGCAGACCATCATCTTGATGTCCGGATTCGCCTCGTAGCGCAGCAGGTGATCGAGAAGCGACGAACCGGGGAACGCGTCTCCGCCGATGGCGATCCCCTCGTTCAGGCCGTCCGTGTTGCGTGCAATAATGTTGTACGCCTCGTTGGACAGGCCGCCGGATACCGAGACGAATCCCACGGAACCGGGACGATACAGCTTTGCCTCTTTGATGTTGTCCATCGTCCCGGCAGCGTTTCCGATCTTGAACGCTCCCGCTTTCACACCGCCCACAGTGGCCGGTCCGATGATCCACTTATCCAGTTTCTTCGCGAGCGCACCCAGCTTCCGTTCCTGACGTTCGGGAATCCCCTCGGCGATGACGACGACGGTGCGGATCGTGTCGGTGTTCAGTGCTTCTACGGTCACTTCGTACGCCGATCGCTGCGAGGCGAAGTTGACCATCACATCGGCCTGCGGAAAAGCAGTAACCGCCTCGGCGATCGACGTCATCCGGGGGATGCGGATCTCGTTTGTTCCCCAGAAGAACTTCTCGAATCCGCCTCGCTCGGGCGTGATCATGCCCACCACGCACGGCTCGCTCTTGCGACACATATAGTCGAAGTCGAGCATGCGTTGCACTGCGGCCGTTTGAGCACCATAGATGAATGCCCTAGTGTCACTATTGAATAACTCGTAATTTCTCATTACTAACCCTCCTGGAGTGCCAAGGAAACGATGCGCGTCATATGCGTCTCCGGTCCGAAGACTTCGAGCGGGATCCCGATCTTCTCTCCCAGCCGGCGCATGTTCTCCAACCCTTCCTTGTAGTTAGGCCCGCCGCGTCGCACGTAGATCCGTACATGGTTTTCTCGCAGCCTATCCTTGTACTCCTCCAGCGCCTTGATTATTCCGGTGAACGTCTTGGCGACGTCAGTGAAGTTGGCGATCCCCCCTCCGATCAACAGGAACTTCGGTCGTCCCTGCGGATCCGGGGTGCGCGTCATCAGGTCGAGGACCGTCTTTGTGTATTCGTATGTGAGATCGGTCGTCGGGTTTCCCGAGTACTCACCGTAGTTGGCGAGCTCGCTCGCATAGCCGAGATCAACGACGGTATCGGCATAGATAACGCTTGCTCCGCCACCGGCGACCAAGTTCCACACTCGTCCGTTGGAATTGAGGAGCGTCAGCTTGAGCGATGCCCCCGTCTTCTCGTCGAGTGAGGCGACGTACGCCTCTTCCTTGGTCGAGACGCTTCCGAATGCCTTGGGAAACTCGATCTTCCCCCACTTTTCGGCGCACTGAAAGGCGGCGGTGTCGTCGAGCTTAGCCACGGTATCCAACGGAACGAGTGTGCCGTTGTGGAAGGCAATAGGATTGAACTCGAGGAACGCGAAATGGTATTCACAATAGGTACGGTACATGGCCTTGATAAACGCGGCCACCGCCTCTTTATCCTTTACCTGCGGCAGATGCGGCAGCACATCGATCGCCGTGGAATCATCGAGCACCGGGATTTCGATCGTCACGACCGAATCCCACAACTCCTCGATGTCCACACCGCCAGTGGTTGAGAAATGAATGACATCCGCAGCCGCATTGGAAGTGAACGCGAGGTAGTACTCTTCTTCATGGGGAACGAACGGCTCGATCAGGAAATGGGTGAGTACGCCCGTTGTCTCTCCGGTCGTCTGTTCGATAGTAACCTGCTTGTTCATCCGTTCACTGATCCACGCCTTGGCAGTGGCATAGTCGGCATCGACGAGTAGGAGATTGTTCTTTCCTCTCTTTCCGAACAGTTGATCGGGTTTCACGACCAGCTTCGCCTCGTTGAGCCACGGGTTGTCCTGGGGCAGCCGATCGAGATCTGTCTCAGGCGTGACAAGGACGAGGCGAGCGTCGATGCGAAAACGACCGCTTGAGTACTCAAGCAGGGCCTTACCTATGAGCCGCTTCGCGTCGTATTCACGTATTCCTTTCTTTGCCATTCTCGATTACTCCTTAGAAGTTCCGAATGATCTCATCGCCGAATCCCGAGCAGGAGACCAGGGTTGCCCCCTCCATCTGGCGTTCCAGATCGTATGTCACATGCTTGGATGCAATTGCGCGTCTGATCCCGGAGAGGATCATATCCGCTGCCTCTTTCCAATCCATGTATCGCAACATCTCAACCGCTGACAGGATGAGGCTGCCCGGATTCACTTTGTCTTGTCCCGCATACTTGGGCGCTGTCC
>CAZBSW010000150.1:0-5597 GCA_964494835.1 uncultured Thermotogae bacterium | reverse complement strand
TCCTTGTACGAGCCAGAGAACGAATTCCCGTACAACAAAACGAAGAACAGCGGCAAGATGACGATCAATGCCAGCGTCCGCACATCGTGCACGTTCCGACGCAGGACGTTTCGCATTACCGCTAGGCTCTTCATCGTGCTCTCTCCCCCCGCTCTTGCAGCGTGATGAACGCGTCATCGAGATTCGACGTACCGGTCTCAGCGAGGATCTCGTCCGGTGTCCCCTGGGTCAGCAGCCTACCGGCGTTGAGAAAGCCGACCACGTGGCAGCGCAACGCTTCGTCGACGAGGTGGGTGGTAACCACCAGTGTGACGTCTTGCTCAGCGAGGCGGTTGAAGTAGTCCCAGAACGTGCGCCGCAGTTTCGGATCGACCCCGGCGGTCGGTTCATCGAGGAATGCAAGACGAGGCTTGTGCAACAGGCTTATTGCGAGCGACACACGCCGCCGCATCCCGCCGGACAGGGTGCCGACGCGCTGTGTCCGGCGGTCGGTCAACTGCACCAGATCAAGTAGCTCATCCGCTCGCTCCTGTACCTGCACCCGCCGCAGGTCGTACAACTCGCCGAAGAATTCGAGATTCTGCATCACGCTGAGGTCGTCGTAAACGGCGAAATCCTGCGGCATGTACCCAAGCTGAGACAATACCCGCGCACTGGGCATCCGCCAGCCGAGCAGATGAGCCTCTCCCTCATCCGGCCGGAGCAGACCGCAAAGCGTGCGGATCAACGTCGTTTTCCCAGCCCCGTTGGGGCCGGCAAGCCCGTACAGTTGGCCCTGCGTCACTGCCAGATCGAGACCGTCGAGAGCGGTCAGATGCCCGAACCGCTTACGAAGTCCTTGGGCGCGGATGACCTGTTCGGCTGCCATCAGAACAGATCTGCCTCTAAATGCACGGTGAGTGACGTCGTGAGCTCTTCGTCGCCGGTCGTGTAGCGAACATCCGCGACGATGCTCAACCCGACGGTACCGAGGATCTTGGTCGTAAGGCTGGCCGACAGCGCATGAGTCAGAGCGGTGGCCGAGAGATCGCTCCACATGCGGTCGATGCGGAGGCGATAGTCAGCGCGGGCGGTCCACCCGTCCGGCAGACGACGCACGTAGGACAATTCGGCATCAACGTTCATCTGTTCGGGATGAGCAAGGCGCGTCTTCGCCTCGGCGGTGGCCTCGAATTGCGACACCGGATCCGGGACGATCGCGTAGTGGACGAGCAAGACACCGGTCGCTGCGAGGCTGAACTCGGGCAGCAACATGGCCGAAGCGCCGATCCGCGCTTGCATGTCACTTCCGCATAGGCTTGTGGTGTCATCGTTGAGTGCATCCTCAATAGCGAGCAGGCCGCGAACGCCGATCTCGTCGCCCTGGATCAAACCGGTGGCCTTGAGCCGATCTGTGAGGCTGACAATGCGTTCGTCGTTTGTCGGTCCGATCTCACCAAGGATCTTCGCCACGTCGAGCAGCGTGTCGTTCGACACTGGTGCGAGTAACTCGCCAAGGTCGAGGAGCGCGTTCTGAATGCGAATCGCCAGCGCCAGCGGTGTCACATCGCGGAAGCGGCCCTTCCCGATTCCCGCGGTCAGGTCAACTTCCGGGGCGGACAGGTTGGATGCGTCGATACCAAACGCACCGACGCCGAACAGATCGGCATCGAAGAATGACTGCAGGCTTCCAGAACCGGTGAAATCGATTGTCCAACCGGAGTCTGAGCCGCGCAACTCACTTCGGGCGTCCAACTGCCTGCCGAACGATGCCGAGTTGTAGAGGCCGCTGTAGTCGGCCGTGAGTCCAGCAGAGATTGTGCGATTACGATCGTCGGCGAAAGGGCCATCGTACCAGTTAAAACTCCCCTGGAGACTCAGATTTGAAATTCGACTCTCGGGCGGCTCGTATTGGCACACCATGAGCGCTTGCTGCTGGGCCGCTACCGGCGCCACCATAACAAGCAAGGCGAGTAAGCACATGATGATCCGTTTCATCGTCTCTCGATCCCCATCATAAAGCTGCTGCTAACGTACAGCGATGACGTGATAGCGTCAAGAGTTGCCACAAGGACAAATACGCTCCGGTGCTCGTAGGGGGTTCACCTAGATAGCCCGGAAGATTAGGAGAGAAGGAGGAATTGCTGACTCCTTCCACACACGAGGAGTTTTTCAGACTGGGTTTCATTGTTCGGGATCGTTTCCCCATATGGTGAAACAGATCGATACGGTGAAGGATCTGCCCAGGCAACCCCCACATAGGCCAGTGCACCTTATTGTCCAAGCTTAGCATCATGATCGAGTGCGCACCCGCCTCGGGTGTGGTCATCGGTTTAGCCTTCGCGTCTGTCTGCCAGGATCCGCTAGCACACCGATGTACTTGATAACTTCTTCGCTTTGGCTACTTGGGGAGTGCCATTGCCCTCCGATCGATCGAGTTGGATGAATGTGAATGGATCGCTGCATTTGCCACACTCGCCATCCCAATTGACGTGAGACTGATGTAACTGATGCTTCAGGCCAAGTGTAGAACCAGCCCGCCCATTGTTCCGGTGATTGTTTGATTAGAATCGGTTCCAGGAAATGGGTAATCTCTCCGTTCTATGATCGCCGCGCGTTGGGGAGAGATTGCTGCGCTGGGCACGGCCATCTTGTGGGCGATGACGTATCTGCAGTTCACGGTGGCCGTACGCCGTATTGGCGCGTCGCTACTCAATCGTACGCGCCTGACAGTGGCGCTCGGGTTCCTGATAATTGCACATCTGATCGTGTATGGAACCCCGTTTCCTTTTCATGCCGAGGCCGTACGCTGGGGATGGTTGATTCTAAGTGGGGTCATCGGATTTGCCATATCCGATGCACTGCTCTTTCGGTCGCTGTTCCATATCGGCGCGCATCGGACATCGCTCTTGATGGCGCTGATCCCGGTGGCCAGTACGTTGTTTGCTTGGGGAATGCTCGGCGAACAATTGACGGCTATTCAAGCCGTTGCCGCGCTTGTCACAGTTGGCGGGATAGTTCTGGTTGTCAACACACGCCCGGCGGGCCGAGAGCCAGCGAATAGTAGACGCCAATCCGCGTTTGGCATTCTGTGCGCCCTCGGTGCCGTGGTGGCGCAATCGTTGCGCTACATCCTGTCCAAACAGGGGATGAGTGGAGGATTTCCGATCTTATCGACGAACGTGATACAGATCCTTGCCGCCACAGTAGCAGTCTGGATATTGGCGGCATTTCGCGGAACGATCCGTGGGAGCCTAGCACCTCTGCGTGACCGCACGGCAACTCTCTCGACGGTTGGTGGAGCATTCACGGGGCCGTTTCTTGGAGTTAGCTTCTCGCTTGTGGCGCTCTCCGCGGCTCCAGTTGGCATTGCATCGACGCTAATGGCTTTGACACCCGTCTTCCTCCTTCCGATCTCTCGGTTTGCTTTCAAGGAAAGGATCACGCCGCGCGCGGTAATTGGAACCGCCTTAGCTATGGGAGGAGTCGCAATTTTGTTCCTCGTTCGAGGTTCGTGACAGCACTGCCCGGCGTCTTACCTCGTCTCCTGAGGCAAACCGTCTAATGTAGTCCCGGTGATGCATTTCATGGTTCCTCGCACAGGGCATTTTCGAAGATGTCGAGGGATTGCAAAAGCATGTGACACAGCGTTGCGCCAGTTCTTCGGAGCGGATGAAGGTTGCATTGTATTCGACCGGCATTTGCGGCTGTTATTACGCCCTCCCATTCGAGTACCATCACGTTGACTTGTCCAGACGGGAGAGCTACATGCGGAATGGGGACGCGATGAGGAAACGGTTGAGATTCTATCTGCTGGTGCTGTCGGCTCACATGGCGCGGCGGCAGGAACTAGGTCCGTTTCGTTCATATTGTACCTAAAGGAGATAACGATGATTAGGGAAGCGGTACCATCTGTGTTGCAGGCGATTGGCGATACTCCGGTGGTCCACTTGAGTAAGGTTGTACCGCCGAATTCTGCCGATGTTTTCGTTAAACTCGAATACTACAATCCAACAGGTTCCTACAAAGACCGCATGGCATTGTCGATGATAGAGGAAGCTGAAAGACGTGGAGACCTGCACCCGGGTATGACCGTGGTGGAGTATACGGGTGGGAGCACCGGTTCCTCCCTCGCATTTGTTTGCGCCGTGAAAGGATATCGTTTTCACGTTGTATCCTCCGACGCGTTTGCGAAGGAGAAACTTGAAACCATGAAGGCTTTTGGAGCTTGGTTGACTATTGTTCCGAGCAAGAGCGGGATGGTTACCCCGGACCTTACACCGAGGATGATACAGCGTGCCAAGGAAATCGCGGAATTGGGACCGAGCTACTTTACCGACCAGCTTTATAATCCCGATGCCGCGCGAGGATATGAACAGATCGGCCAAGAGTTGGTTGAGCAAATAGGCGGGCCGATCCATGCCTTTTGCGCCGCGGTCGGCACTGCTCACATGTTGATGGGCGTTGCTCACGTCATGCGGCGTCTGAGTCCTCCCCCACGGATTATTGCACTCGAACCGGCTTCCACACCGATTATCTCCGAGGGCATAAGTGGAACACATCACGTCGAGGGCATAGGCATTGGGTTTGTCCCGCCATTGTTGGACAAAGCCTTCTATGACGAAGCGCGCGGGATAGATGAAGCCGAAGCACGACGGATGGCCCGGCGTTTGGCAAGAGAAGAGGGCATCTTCGCAGGCACATCGAGCGGTATGAATGTGTTGGCGGCATGTATGATTGCACGCGAATTGGGCCCGGGCCGTACAGTTGCTACAGTTGCTGTCGATACCGGCTTGAAGTATCTCGATGGTGATCTATTCAGCCAAGATAATCTATGACGTTATGCTCAATTTTCAAAGCGGGTGAGGTTTAGTCTACGGTCGAATTGGGCCAAGCCTGTTTTCGACCTGCTCACGGCGGTACCATCATACTGACTCTTCCATGGAGAATCTATTGGAAGACTACGTGCGGAATGGGGATGCGATGGCGGAAGATGATCTGACTGACATCAAGAAGCGGTTGAAGTTCTATCCACTGGGAGAGGAGATCGCCAACGCAGTAACGCACGGCATCGGTACGGGGTTGAGTGTTGCCGGGCTCACGCTCCTGCTGGTGCTGTCGACACTGCGCGGCGCGGCGGCGGGACAGATCGCGGCGTTCGGAATATACGGCGCAACTTTGATTCTGCTCCATCTCTCTTCAACTCTTTATCACAGCTTTCAGCGGCCGCGCGTGCGGTTGGTGTTCCGTATCCTGGATCACGGCTCGATCTATATGCTGATTGCGGGAACATACACGCCGTTTCTCGTGGTCGGGATGCCGGGAACGTTGGCCTACGCCCTGCTTGGTGTCATCTGGGGGATGGCCTTGCTTGGAATCCTCCGAAGCGTTCTGTTCATCGGACGGTTTCGTATTGTATCTACGCTTACCTATCTCGTTATGGGTTGGTTGGTGGTGATTGCGGCCCGTGAACTCATAGCGAGCATCGCCCACGCCGGCCTCGTACTTCTCTTTGCTGGCGGGATGTCATATACACTCGGCGTTATCCTATTCGCCTGGAAGAAGCTTCCCTATAACCACGCCATCTGGCATCTGTTCGTGTTGGGAGGGAGCATCTG
>CAZBSW010000149.1:0-5641 GCA_964494835.1 uncultured Thermotogae bacterium | reverse complement strand
TCTGCGCTGCGTAGTGACGATCGGAGGGCGGCAAGAATGAACAAACAGAGACTCAACGAACTGTGCCAACAGGCGCTCGAACAGACAAGGAAACACGGAGCCGACGAGGCGGAGGTGTACGGAGAATCGGTGCGGACGATCACCGTAACAATCGAAAAGAACGACTTACAAATCTCGCGCAGCCACAAGGAAACCATGATTGGAGTACGGGCGTTCAAGGGGAAGCGCGTCGGGTTCGCGTCCACTAACGATCCCAAAACGATAGAAGATACCTGCGCGGACGCGGTCGTACTGGCAAAGGCATCGCCCCCCGACGAGATGAACGTCCTTCCCGAAGACCGAAAAGTGGAATATGTAGATGGAATTTACGACCCCGACTCCGAGACATGTACCACTAAACAGGCGACTGAGCAGGCGGTGAAGATGCTCGACATCGCGCACTCGATCGACCGCCGCTTGATCTTGGGAAACGGCGAGTTCTCAGTTCATATCGGCACACGCGCACTGGCCAACACCAATGGTATCAACCGTTCCGAGCAGGAGAGCCTATTCGCCTATTTTGCACTCGCCACGGCACGCGACGGCGAGTGTGTATCGAACATGGACTTCCAGTTCGATGCCGCCCGCAACATCCCCTCAATCGACGTCGAGCCGATCGTTCGCCGTGCCTGCGAAAATGCGCTCGGCTCACTCGGCGCCGAGACCGGAGAGAGCTTCAGCGGTCCAATCCTACTGTCGCCCAATGCGGTGCAGGAGATCCTCGCGGGACTGATCCTGTTCCAGGCGAACGCAAAGAACGTCTTGCGTGGAATGAGTCGTTGGAAGGAGGACGTCGGCACCGCGGTCGCCTCCCCACTCCTCACCGTGGTGGACGACGGCAGGGCACGAAACGGGATCGCCACCTCATCGTTCGACCGCGAAGGGGTTGGACATGCGCGGCTGGAGCTGATCAGGGAGGGCAGACTCACATCGTTCATGCACAACACCTACACCACCGCCGCGATGAAGACAAAAAACACCGGCCATGCGGCCGGGTCTGCTCGCTCGCTTCCCGGGATTGGACCGACCAACTTCGAGATCATGCCCGGGAGTAAGATGAAAGAGGAGTTGATCTCCGAGATGAAGAAAGGGGTTCTCGTCACCCGTTTCTCCGGTCGCGCCGATCCGATCTCGGGCGACTTTTCCGGCGTTGCAAAAGGCGCGCACCTGATCGAGGACGGGCGCCTAACAAGACCGATAAAAGGAACGCTCGTTGCTGGTAACGCGTTCCAGGCGCTCAAGACCCTTTCCGGCATATCGAGCGAACAGGAGCGCGTATTCAACTTCACCCTCCCCTATCTGCGGCTGGAAGGGATATCTGTAACCGCAGGCTGACCGATGATCACAATCCGCGAGCTCACGATGGATGACTACGCCGCGCTGTGTACCCTGTGGGAGACGGCCGGCCTTCCATACAAGCCGGCCGGCCGTGACCGGCAAGAGAAGATTGCGCGAGAGATCGAGGGCCCGTGTTCGGTCTTCCTCGCAGCCGAGGAAGACGGGAAGTTTGTAGGTGTAGTGCTCGGGACACATGACGGCCGCAAGGGGTGGATCAACCGACTCGCCGTTCTCCCCGGTCATCGCCGGAAAGGGATCGCCACTGCGTTGGTGAACGCAGCTGAGAAGCGCTTCGCCGCACTCGGGATAGGTATCTTTACCTGCATGATCGAGGATTGGAACGAGTCGTCGTTGGTGTTCTTCGACCGGCTGGGCTACGTCCGGCACGATGACATTATCTACTTCTCCAAGCGACTCGATCCCGACATCTAACGCCACGAGACCGGCCAGCAACACCACTGTATCAGTCCAGCCCCTCTTCCCAGATGGGGCGGTTCTCTCGTGCTATCCTTTCGGTATGGTCAGCCCTTCCAATCCTGGCGGCGGGCCGATAATCTCGGAAAGGACGATACCGACGCGCGCATCGTCACGTAGGAGGGTGCGGATTACGTTGGCGACCGTGTGGGGAGACGTCATCTTCGATTCTCCTTTTCCTCTTCCGGAGACTGTCTCTCTGTCTTTGCCAGTCCTTCCCTCATCTGAGTGTCGGCCTGGATGTTCTTCATCCGGTAGTAGTCCATTATCCCTAGGTGCCCGCTGCGGAAGGCGTCGGCCATGGCGCGCGGTATCTCCGCCTCCGCCTCGACTACCGCCGCTCGTCGCTCCTGGACCAGAGCGCTCATCTCCTGCTCACGTGCGATTGCCATCGCCCGCCTCTCCTCGGCCTTGGCGCGGGCGACCTTGAGGTCGGCCTCGGCCTGATCGGTCTGGAGCTGTGCCCCGATGTTCTTGCCCACGTCCACATCGGCGATATCGATCGACAGGATCTCAAACGCCGTTCCCGAGTCCAGTCCCTTCCCCAACACGAGACGGGAGATGGAATCAGGGTTCTCCAATACGTCTTTGTGGGAGGCAGCGGAACCGATTGCAGACACGATTCCCTCCCCCACGCGGGCGATTATCGTCTCCTCTGTCGCCCCACCGACCAGACGTTCGATGTTGGCGCGTACCGTCACACGCGCCAATGCGAACAGCTGGATTCCATCCTTGGCAACCGCTCCGATTTTGGGGGTTTCGATAACACGTGGGTTGACCGACATCGCCACCGCTCCGTACACATCCCGTCCGGCAAGGTCGATCGCCGCCGCCCGCTGAAAATCGAGCGGTATGTTCGCCTTGTCGGCCGAGATAAGGGCGCGTACTACATGCTCTACGTTTCCGCCGGCGAGTACGTGCGCCTCGAGTTCGGTGACCGTCGGACGCAATCCCGCCTTCCAGGCCGTGATCATCGGAGCGATTACGCGAAACGGGCTGACCTTTCTCAGACGCATTCCGATGAGAGTCATCGGGCCGACCGGCACTCCGGCGGCGAGCGCCGAAATCCACAATCCCACCGGCACGAAGTAAAAGAACAGCCACAGAACAAACAGTGCCAGTACAGCTACCACGATATAGAGAATCATACGTCTCCCTCCTCTTCACTCTTCTTGACCACCTTCCGGTAGCCTTCATCTTTCGTCACCACAATCAGCGCCCCTCGCGGAAGGAAGCCTTCCTCGCAGACCACATCCGTCCGCTCACCCTCGAATTCTCCCATCCCCACCGGATGAAGGTCCGTGACTGCCACTCCTTTTCGTCCTACCCATGCGCTCTCGCTCGCATTCACTTTCTTGTCGAACGCCCGGCCGGTGATCGCTTGCGAAAGGATGACGCCGCCGAAACGAAGACGCGTCTTCGGAAGTCGCGTAACGATGAAGATCGCTGTCACCAGGGCAAGTACAAGACCGAGGGAGACCGCAACAATTGCGTGTACCGCCTCCGCCGGCTGAGCGAATGGGCCAACCATCGATGTATAGAAGCCGATACCGATCAGAACCAGACCGGCGAGGCCGGATAGTCCGAGCGTGGTTCCGGTGAATACGAATACCTCAAGTAGGACGAACACAACCCCGGCAAGCAAGAATACGATCGATTCCCATCCGGCGAGCCCGACAAGGAAGTGCGACCAGAAGAAGACACCTAACAGGATTATGCCGGTGATGCCGGGTAGGCCGAATCCGGGGACGACCATCTCTATAATGAGGCCGAGTACTCCCGCCGCGATCAGGATTCCACCCACCCACGGCGTCGTCAGAACCTCGAGCACGCCGTCGACCGTGCGGCGTTGATGAATGACCACCCTTGCTCCGGCCATCCCCTCTTTTGTAAGCAGCTCGTCGGTATCAACAACCTCACCGTCGGAATACCCCCACTGTCTCGCCTCTGCGTAGGTCAAGGTGAGAAGCTTTCCTTTCTCGATCAGATCCGGAATCTCAACATCTCGGTCGACCATCGCTTCAGCAACGTTGCTCGGTCGGCCGCGTGCCTCAGCGGTGGCGGCAAACAGCTTGCGTGTCGCC
Source organism: uncultured Thermotogae bacterium (assembly GCA_964494835.1). GTDB lineage: Bacteria > Bipolaricaulota > Bipolaricaulia > UBA7950 > UBA9294 > M55B144. Next base: position 1,706 of record CAZBSW010000149.1, on the reverse strand, counting down.
GATACTATCTTTTCCGGCGCCTCCTCCATCTTGCCGGATTCAAAGTAGATCGGTGTCGCCGCTCCCATCACCCCAGCTGGGGAGAAGTATATCTTGGCACAAGCGATCGCAATCAACGCGCCGGCGGAATACGCCTCCCGGTTTACATACGCGATAGTTGGGATCTTTGCGTCAAGGATCGCGTCCCGCGCCGCAATCGCCGAATCGAGATAGCCACCGGGAGTGGAGAGTTTGATGATCACTGCATCCGCTCCTGCAGCTGCTGCGGTAGACATGCCCTGGCGCAAGTACGAGACTGTACCGCGGCCGATGTCGCCATCGATGTTCAGGACCCATACCAAACCTGCCGCTTGAGAGAACCCCACAAAGGAGATCACAAGCAATAGCCCCACAACCAACATGCACGTTTTCATGAATCCATCCTAGAACATCATCCGCATGTCATCAATAGGACGGTACTCCAATTCAGAAAGACCTCGCAGTCTGCTCATTGGGCGGCATCCTCAGCTGATTGGAGACCGTAGTGCGCGATCACTTCACGCAGTCCTTTGATGAACCACGTGTAGAAGTCGCTCCAATCACGTTCATCGCCATACTTCTGTAGAGTCACCTCCACACGTGCCCGCGCCATACGAATGTTGGAATCGCTGTCTTCCTGTTGGATAAGCCTGAAGGTGGGGATCCGTGCAAGCAGCGCCTGCCATATGTCCTCCGAAGGTTCCGGCGGAAGCGTCGCGACCAGCTCCCAAAACCGTTCGACATCGGCCGTTGTTCCCGCTCCGTCGTAGAGGCGGGCGATGATCTCCTGCGCTTGTTGCGAGAGCACAGGAGAGAGCATACGCCCACAAAGTCCTAGATCCTCCAATGCCGCCTCGTACCGGGCGAGTTCTGCCACGGAGAGCTTTACGCCGGCGAGCGATTCGCGCCATGCTGGGATCAGCGAGGAGATGACATTGCCCCAATCGACTGTAGGATCGGCAAGCATCCCTAGGAACCCTTTCTTTCCCTTCTCCTGCACCAGCACATCGACGACGCTGGTTCCGATGTCATAGGTCAGCGGTCGGGGGACATCGGCAAGATCTCCTTCTCGGGACCACGCCGCGGCGATCGACCGCCATGCGTCGTCATGTACAAGTGAATTTGCTGTGTAGTCCGCGAATCCCTCATAGATCAGCTTTGGAAGCTCAAACAGTTCAAGCTGGTTCTTATCTCCCCATAACCAATACACCCAGTGGGCAAGTTCGTGACGCAAGAGAGCTCCCCAATCGCCTTGCGATGAAAGGGCAATGGTCCCCGTCTTGGCCAAGAGATTGAGCATGGCATTTTCTTCTCCCTGTCTTGCCCGGCCAAGCTGAGACAAAGTGTATAAATCGATCCCGCCAAACCGTCCGCTGGATTTGTAGTCGCCGAACAACCGATTCATCGTCTCAGAATCGGGGAAGATCCCGATCAACAAGGGAAGGACCTTTACGTTGTCCCATGCAGGCGCGGGCACGATCAACAGGCGATCAGAACCAGCAATCGGGAACGAACTACCATATGTCTCGTCGTAGGAAGCATCTGGTGAAAGCGGATCCATCGACGCCGACAGGAGGCTCGGGTCTCGATGGATTCTAGCAAGCAACGTGTTGTACCAGGCTTGTGAGCTTGTCTGCGCCGGTGTCGCCCAACTGGACGCAGGTACTGGGATCGGAAGATCCCAGAAC
>CAZBSW010000148.1:0-5660 GCA_964494835.1 uncultured Thermotogae bacterium | reverse complement strand
CGTTCATGGCATATGCCAAGGGATACGGTGGCACGATCGACATCTTGATCGGCCTGGAACCTGACGCCAGCATACGTGGAATTAGGATCATCGCACAGCAAGAGACGCCGGGGTTGGGGTCAAAGATCATGAACAAATCATTCCTCGATCAGTTCCAAGGATTGGCAGTGGACGACGTTAAGCTCACGCGCAACGGCGGCAAGGTGGACGCGATCACCAGCGCCACCATCAGTTCTTCTGCCGTGATTAAAGGGGTGAGAGAGGCGATCTTGGACAGGTTGAGCGCTACCAACAATAACGGAGGAACCAACTGATGCACTCCTTCATGAAGAACTTCACCAAGGGGATAATTCGGTCGAATCCGACGTTTATCCTCCTGCTCGGGCTATGCCCGACCCTGGCGGTCAGCATATCGTTGGACAATGCCGTGGGGATGACAGCGGCGTTCACGTTCGTGCTCATCGCCTCAAACTTCATCATCGCGCTCCTGCGGAACCTGATTCCCGATCGGGTGAGGATTCCGGTGTTCATCGTCGTCATCGCCACCCTGGTGACAATCGTGGATCTGATGTTGCAGGGCTTCGTGCCCGCGCTCAGCAAGTCTCTCGGCATGTACATCCCGCTGATCGTGGTAAACTGCATCATCCTTGGGAGAGCGGAGGCATTCGCAAGCAAGAACGGAGTATCCGATTCTATCGCTGACGCACTCGGAATCGGTGTCGGATTCGGTCTGGCAATACTCCTTATCTCGTTGATCAGAGAGTTGCTCGGAACCGGAGAGCTCGCTCTGTTCGGCCATCACCTGTTCACTATTCCAGGCTTCAGTGATAATCCGGTAACGATCTTCTTGTTGCCAATGGGAGCGTTCCTCGTCATCGGCACTCTTCTGGCACTGTTTAGGTGGATGGGGGTGAGCAAGGGTGAGTAATCTGATTGCAATCTTCTTCGGAATGGCGCTCGTCAACAACATGATACTAGCCAAGTTCTTGGGCCTGTGCCCGTTCTTTGGGGTCTCGAAGAGACTGTCGAGCGCTGTAAGCATGGGGGTAGCCGTGCTGTTGGTGATGATCGTCGCGTCGGCCGTCACTTGGCCGCTGTATCACTATCTCCTTATTCCGTACGGGGCCGCCTTCATGCGGACTGTGATCTTCATCTTGGTCATTGCGTCGCTCGTTCAGATCATCGAGATGACAATCAAGCGCACCAATCTCACCCTATACAACGCCCTCGGGATCTACCTCCCGCTTATCACGACCAACTGCGCCGTGCTCGGCATCACGTTTATCAACATCGACCAAGAGTATTCATTCATCGAATCGCTCGCCGCGGCACTCGGCGCGGGAGCCGGATTCACGTTGGTTCTCATAATCATGTCGGGGATCCGAGAACGGCTCGAGTTGGCCGACGCCCCCAAGGCGTTCAGGGGAACGCCGATTGCGTTCATTACCGCGATGCTTCTCGGGCTTTCGTTTCTTGCGTTCAAAGGGATGATCTAATGAACACGACACTCACGGTAGTCCTCCTTTCTCTTATCGGCTTCATCGCCGGCTTAGCGATCTTTCTCGTAAGTAAGTTCCTTCCACGAGAGGATGAATCGCTCGCTGAGGCGGCAAAAATCAGAGAATTCCTCCCGGGTGCCGACTGCGGCGCCTGCGGACATCCCGGATGTTTCGCCTATGCACAGGCGGTGACCAAGGACAAGAACGTCTTCACCCGTACCCCCTGTCCGACACTGGGGCAAGACAAAGAGGGAATGAAGAGACTGGAAGACCATTTGGGACTGAAAGCCGAAGCGAGCATCGGGAAGAAAGCAGTTGTGCACTGCACTGGCGGATCTCATCCGATCGTCTCATACGAGGGATTGGAGAGCTGTAAGGCTGCAGTCCAGCTTGCATGCGGATTCAAGGAATGCTCTTTCGCTTGCATCGGCATGGGAGACTGTGTGAAAGTCTGTCCCACGGGAGCAATGTCAATCGACCGGGAGCGAAACGTGGCGTCGGTGGATTGGTCCACGTGCATCGGCTGCGGACTGTGCGTCTCCGCTTGTCCACAGTCGTTGACCGAGCTTGTCCCGGCGAACATGCCACAGTACCTCGCGTGCAACTATCTGTCGAAGCGCGACATCCCTGGCCGCAAACGCTGTCCCGAAGGCTGTCTGCATTGCCAGATCTGCGTCAAGGTATCTCCGGACGGAGAGGTGACGTGGGATGAAAAGAAGGACCTTCCCTACTTCGATCCGGCAAGATCGGCCTCTGCACCGGCAGCGATCGAGAAATGCCCACGGCACGTGATCAAGAAGAGCCCCGCCTACGAAGAGCCACCGGTGGTGAGCACGGACGCTGATTCAACAGACAAGCAGCAGTAGGCTCCATTGAAGTGAATGACGGATAGCCGATTCTACTCCGTTCGCTCTTTGCAGACGGAGAAGGACAAGCGCCTCCGCCTTTATACCGCTTCCACAAACGATCGTTTCCCCACCTGAATCAGAAGCGGCGGGGTGAACTCAAGCTCGAGATCGACGGATGAGATTCGCTCTTCGGCTATTCTGACGCCGCCTTGCGCGATCAGACGCTTCGCCTCGCTCCGGCTTGCAACAAGGCCCGATCCTTGCAGCAGATCGATCACCCAAATTCGCCCGTCATCCTTTAGCAGATCACGATCGATCGTTACCTGGGGAACCTCAGTCGGGCGTTCATGGCGAATATGGATGCGATCGAACTCTTCCTGTGCTGCGACCGCCTCGCCCTTGCCATGGTACATGGTCACGATCTCCCTCGCCAACCGCCGCTTGGCATCACGCGGGGGAAGCGACGAAACCTCATCATAGGTCACGTCGGTGAGATAGAAGAAGTAATCACGGATCAATTCATCGGGGATGGCGAGGATCTTCCCGTACATCTCTCGCGGCGGCTCACCGATACCCACGTAGTTACCAACTGTCTGGCTCATGCTGCGCACTCCGTCCGTACCTAACAGGAGCGGAACCGTGATGATTACCTGGGGCTCCTGGCCGTACTCTCGCTGGATGTCACGACCGATGAGGAGGTTGAACCGCTGATCGTTGCCGCCCAGTTCGACATCGGCGTTTGTCGCTACTGAGTCATACGCCTGCGCCAGCGGGTAGAGGAACTCAAGGATACTGATCGGCAGATTGTCGGAAAACCGCTTGGCAAAATCATCGCGTTCAAGCATGCGGGCCACCGTGTACTTGGCCGTAAGCGCAATGACGTCGGCAAAAGTGAGTCTTCCAAGCCACTCGGAATTGTACCGAATCTCCGTCCTCTCCGGGTCCAGTATCTTGAACGCCTGTTCTTTGTATGTCGCCATGTTGCGGCGGATGTCCTCTTCCGTCATCAACGCGCGCGTGGTCGAGCGCCCGGAAGGATCGCCTATCCGACGTGTAAAGTCCCCCACAACCAAGACACCGATGTGACCGAGATCCTGGAATTGACGCATCTTGCGAAGAGGAACTGAATGTCCAAGGGTAAGATGAGGAGCGGAAGGATCGATTCCCAGCTTGATGCGCAACGGTTTTCCGTCCGCCTGCGAATGGGCGAGCTTTTCCGCCAGCTCTTCTCGCGGCACCAAGTCGGCCGTTCCGCTTTCAATCCTCTTCAGCATCTCATCTATCGTCGGCATGCATCCTCCTATGCTCGCACGACCGAAATTATATGGTCGTCTTCCTCCAGGTCCATCAACCGCACCCCACGAGCATAGCGGCCGTAGGTGTTGATCTCTCCTGCCAGGATTCGAATCATCTTCTGATCGGTGTTGATGATGATCTCGTCCTGATCGGATACGATGCCGATCGACACGAGCGGGCCGGAATCATTATCCAGCTTGATCCCAAGAACTCCTTTTCCGCCGCGTCCCTGCAGCGGAAAGTCGACCAACGACACGCGCTTTCCATAGCCACGCTCGGTCACCATCAGCAGCTTCTTGTCCATGGTGATATCCCGCTCGATCGCGGTCAGACCGATGACGCGATCGCCATCCTCGAGGCGGATGCCGATCACGCCTTTGGACGGCCGACGGGTGATGCGAACATCCGATTCGCGGAAACGGATCGTCTTCCCCTGTACGGTGGCAAGGAGCAATTCGCCATCGCCGAACGTCGAGTGGACATCGATCAGGTGGTCGTCATCATCGGCATTGATAGCGATGATCCCACTTGCGTGCACATTGCGGTAATCTTTCAGTCGGTTTCGGTTAACAATGCCATTCTCTGTCGCCATAAGACAGAACAGGTCATCGGAGAAATCGGTGATCGGAAGGACAGCTTTTACCACCTCGTCTTGTTCAATCGGAATGATGGTGCGCAGGTTCTTCCCCGCAGCATCACGCTTCAAGAGCGGTAATCTGTGTCCCTGCGTGCGGTAGACCTTCCTCCGATCCGAGAATAGGAGGAGTTCATCGCGTGCATTCACAAGCGAGGTACGGCAGATATAGTCGTCATCTTTCGTTCGCTGACAGATCACGCCTTTACCACCCCTGCCTTGGCTGTGGAATTCGTGCGCCGGTGTGGCAGTCACATAACCGCGACGGGTGATCGATACCACCAGATCGTAGTCGGGAATCAAGCTGGTGAAATCTATGTCTCCATCATCACTGGTGATCAATGTGCGCCGTTCACTCACATACTTCTCTCCGATCTCGCGCAACTCGCGCTTGATCGTTTCGTCGAGAAGAACCTCGCTAGCGAGGATTTTCTCGTATTCGGCTATCTCGCGTAGCTTCTCCTCATATTCGGAGTCGATCTTCTGCTGTTCGAGCATGCGAAGCTGCGACAGTCGCATCTTGAGAATTGCGTCGATCTGTTCGTCGGTCAGCGCCATCTCTTGCTGAAGGAGGCGGGTTTCTGTCTCAGTGTCCTTCGCTGTACGAATGATCTCGATCACGCGCTCGATGTTGGCAAGTGCGATCCGATATCCCTCAAGGATATGCGCCCGCTTCTTGGCGACGTCAAGTCGATGCTCGGTGCGGCGCCTCACAACTTCGCGCCGAAAATCGATGAAACAATTGAGAATCTCCTTGAGAGAGAGGGTGCGCGGATTTCCGTCGATGATCACCAAGAAGAAAGCAGCAAAGCTCCTCTCCAGGGGTGTAAACTTATACAACTGATTGAGTACGACGTTAGGATTGGCCGAACGTTTCAGGTCGACCACGATCCGCATCCCTTCCCGATCGGACTCGTCACGGAGGTCGGCAATCCCATCAATGGTCCCATCGCGCACCTTGCTCGCGATGGACTCCACGATCGTTGATTTCTTGATCTGATAAGGGATCTCGCTTATGACGATCCGATTATCATCTATCATCGCCTTGCCACGAAGCATGACCTTCCCCTGACCGGAACGGTACATCTGCTCGATCCCGTCCCGCCCCATGATTATCCCGCCGGTGGGGAAGTCCGGGCCGGGGATGTGCTGCATCAGTTCTTTCAATGAGGCGAGGGGATTATCCATCAGCAGGATGATCCCGTCGATCAGTTCGCCGAGGTTGTGCGGTGGAATTTGGGTAGTCATCCCAACCGAGATTCCCCATGCGCCATTCATGAGCAGATTGGGAACCTTGGTCGGCAAGACGATCGGCTCCTGGAGAGAATCGTCGAAGTTCGGCATCCAATCTACCGTTGCTTCTCCTAGTTCCTCAAGGAATTC